>NZ_JBFTSF010000034.1:0-36667 GCF_056399905.1 Cupriavidus sp. 01L46 | reverse complement strand
GGCGTGTAGACATAAAAAAGGCGTGGTTCCAGCGTCTGCACGTAGTTGACGCCGAACAGCCGGCTCACGGTCGGTGCCTCGCGCTCGAACGTCATGCCCGAATCCACGCTCATGGTCGGCAGGGCCCGGTTCAGCGTATTGGGCGTGCCTGCGGTGTTGGTGGACGACTCCATCTGATACTGCGTGGCATTGAACGTCACCTTGGGCGTGACGAACCAGCCTGGCCGGATGATCGGATAGCTGATCGAGGGCTGGATGAAGACACGTTCACCCTGCGGCAATTGCGTACCTGTCGTGCCCAGAGGAATGCGGAAGCGCGTGTAGTCGGCTTCCACTTGGATATCGAAACCACCCAGGTCATAGCGCGTGTACTTGCCATTGAGCTGAGGCACACGCTCATAAGAAGGCTGGCTAGGCGCGAGCGTCTGGAATTTCTGCACCCGGGCCAGCAGGGCAAAATCCTGCCAGTTGTAGGTGACGCCGCCTTCCTGCGTGTACTGGCGCAACGTCGCCTGTGTCACCGAGCGGGTCAGGTCATCGGGATACTGGGTGTCCGACACCTTGTTCAGGTTGACGTACGCATTCAGTCCCGGCGCTATGTTCTGGGCATGCTGGACCGAATACGCCCAACGGTTGGTCTTGGTCTTCTGGTCGTCTGGCAGGAATTCGCCGCGGATACGCCCGGAATAACCGCTGCCGATATAGCGGTAGTCGGTGCCAAGCTGCACCCCGCGCGAGCTCAGCACCCGCGGGAAGATCGTCAGGTCCCGATTGGGCGCGATATTAAAGTAATACGGGACCGTGAGGTCCATGCCCGAACGCGAGCTGTAGCCGAACAGCGGCGGCAGCACGCCGCTGCGGCGCTCGTTGTTGAGCGGGAAGCTGAACACCGGTGCCGCCATGATCGGCACGTCGAAAAAGCGCAGCACGCCGCCATAGGCGGTGCCTACCTGGCGGTCGCTGTCGATATCGAGCTCGCGCGCGCTGAAATACCAGTCCGCGTTATCCGGCGAACAGGTCGTGTAGGTGGCGCGCTTGATCGTGCTGAGGTTCTTGTCGATGAAATCGATGCGCTCGGCCTTGCCGGAGCCGCCGGTCTGCTGGAAGTAGTAGTCCGGCGACAGCATGTAGCCTTCGTTGGCCTCGACCCGCAGCCGGGCTTCCGGCCCAACCGAGAGCGAGCCGTCGCGGGAAATGCGGGCATTGCCGTGGACAAAAGCCTCGTCGCTGTCCTGGTCGTAGGTAAGCTTGTCGCCCTTGACCACGCCGCCATCGCGGCGCAGCTCGGCGTTGCCCTCGAGCTCCACGCCACGCTGGTTATAGCCGGTCATGCGGTCGCCCGAGACAAAGGTGGGCGGGTTGTCGCCCGGCTCGGCCGTCTTGGTCTTGGCCGTGCCCGGCTCGGCCAGGCGCGGCACCAGTTCGCCGGCTACCGGCGGGGCCTCGGGCACCACCTCGACGGCCGGCTCGGCCACCGGCAGGTCGGGAATGGTGGAGCTCACGGCCTGCGCGTGCGCACCCACCGACCAGCCGGCCATGGCCAACACGAGCGGGCGCAACGCGCTGCCGGGGAGTCGTGCCGGTGTCTTGCTAGCCTTCTGGTTCGGTGATCGTCGTAGTTCGGTCATGCGAGCGGGTCATGAGTCAGAGCGGCGGCGGCGGCCCAGCAACCGCCAGYCACCGCCGAAGCAGGCTGTCGGGCTGTAGGAGGCCCGCCTGGGAGCCGCCCCGGGGCCCGGGTCTGGTCGGGTATTATACGGGGCATCCTATTCTCCCTTTCCGGCATGGCAGCACATCCTCTCGACCCGCGTCTCGACCAGCTCAAAGTCTGGGTGTCCGGACTCGGTCCGGCCTGGTCCGTTAACCCCGACTCCTGCACCCCCGCATCGGCCGACGCCAGCTTCCGGAGGTACTTCCGGGCCAGCACCAGCCACCCCGACCATCCGAGCGTGATCGTGATGGATGCACCTCCCGCGCAGGAGGACTGCCGCCCCTTCATCCATGTCGCGGAACTGCTCGGCGCCGCCGGCGTGAACGTGCCCAAGGTACTGGCGCAAAACCTCGAGCAAGGCTTCCTGCTGCTCAGCGACCTGGGCAACACCACGTATCTCTCGCGGCTGGACGCGGCCAGCGCGCGCGGCCTGTATGGCGATGCCGCCGCCGCGCTCGTGAAGATCCAGCTCGCGACCCGCCCCGGCACCTTGCCCGCCTACGACCACGCGCTGCTGCAGCGCGAAGTCGACCTGTTCCCGCAGTGGTACGTGGCCCGGCACCTGGGCGTGACGCTCACGCCCGACCAGGAATCCGGCCTGGCCGAAGTGATGCAGACGCTGCTGGCCAACAACCTGGCCCAGCCGCGGGTGTATGTGCATCGCGACTATCACTCGCGCAACCTGATGGTGCTTGAGGGCGAGGCCAATCCCGGCATCCTGGATTTCCAGGACGCGGTGATCGGTCCCATTACCTATGATGCGGTGTCGCTGTGGCGCGATGCCTATATTGAATGGGACGAGCAGGAGCAGCTCGACTGGCTGATCCGCTACTGGGAGCGCGCGCGCAAGGCCGGGCTGCCGGTGGCGCCCGATTTTGGCGACTTCTACCGGGATTTCGAGTGGATGGGCCTGCAGCGCCACCTCAAGGTACTCGGCATCTTTGCCCGCTTGTACCATCGCGACGGCAAGGATGGCTACCTGGCCAACCTGCCGCTGGTGCTCAAGTACGCGCGCCAGGTGGCGGGCCGCTACATCGAGCTGCGCAGGCTGGTACGGCTGTTCGACGCCCTCGACGGCGTCGAACGCCCGGTCGGCTACACGTTCTGATGCCGGCGCAAGCCATGCCGGGCGCGCAGCCATGACATCCTGCGGCGATCCCACGGCCACGCTCACCCGCGGCGGCGAGTGGTGGGCTGGCGTGCGGGCACTGGCGCCGATGCTGCTCGGCGTGGCGCCGTTCGGCCTGATCTATGGCGTGCTGGCGGTCAACGCCGGCATGCCCGCGTGGCTGGCCTGCGCCATGAGCGCAATCGTGTTCGGCGGCGCCTCGCAGATGATCCTGACGCAACTGTGGGCGGCGGGCACGCCGGCGGTGCTGATCGCCGTGACGGTCGCCATGGTCAACCTGCGCCATGCGCTGTACTCGGCCACCATGGCCCCGGCGCTGGCGCACCTGCCGGGCCGCTGGAAGACACTCATCTCCTACCTGCTGACCGACGAGGCCTTCGCCGCCATGACGCGGCGCCTCAGCGACGACAACGAACACAAGCGCTACCGCCACTGGTTCTTCTTTGGCGCCGGCTTCGCGCTGTGGGCCAGCTGGCAGGTCTCGACGCTGGCGGGTGTGCTGGTGGGCGCCCAGATCCCGCGCGACTGGCCGCTCGATTTCTTCCTGCCGCTCACCTTCATCGCCATCATCGTGCCCGGCATCAAGCACCGCTCGCACGCCGCGGCGGCGCTGGTGGCCACGGCGCTGGCGGTGGCCTGCCATGGCATGCCGCACAAGCTTGGCCTGATGGTCGCGGCGCTGGGCGGGATTGCCGCGGGCATGCTGCTGCTGGGCAAGGACCGCAGGCAGCGCAAGCCGGCCGCGACGGAGCCCGCCGCATGAGCCAGCTCACCCTGCTGCTGGTGTTTATCGGCGCCGGCCTCGCCACCTTCCTGATCCGCCTGTCCTTCATTGCCGTGGAAGGCCGGGTGCGGCTGCCGTCGTGGTTCCGCACCGCGCTGCAGTTCGTGCCGGCCGCCATGCTGTCGGCGTTGATCGCGCCCGACCTGCTGATGCGCGATGGCCACGTCGACATCGGTCCCGGCAACGCGCGCCTGGTAGCCGGGCTGGTGGCCATTGTCATCGCCGCCAGGACGCGCAGCATCGGCTGGACCATCGCCGGCGGCATGGGTACCCTGATCGCGCTGACATACCTGCTGAACCACGCGCTGAAATAAGCGCCGGAGACCCTGCATTGAAAGCCATGATTTTTGCAGCCGGGCGCGGCGAGCGCATGCGCCCGCTGACCGATGCCCATCCCAAGCCGCTGCTGCCGGTGGGCGGCAAGCCGCTGATCGTCTGGAAGATCGAGGCGCTCGCGCGCGCTGGCTTCAAGGACATCGTGATCAACCACGCCTGGCTTGGCGAGCAGATCGAGCAGGCGCTCGGTGATGGCGACCGCTTCGGCGTGCGCCTGGCGTACTCGGCCGAGCCCAGCGCGCTGGAAACCGCCGGCGGCATTGCCCAGGCGCTGCCGCTGCTGTCGGCCGCGCCCAAGCGTGGCGAGATCTTCCTGGCGGTGTCCGCCGACATCTTCACCGACTACGACTTCCGCACCCTGCTGCCCCGCGCGCGCGCCATGGCCGGCGCGCCCGAGCCGCGCATGCACCTGGTGATGGTGCCCAATCCACCGTTCCATCCGGGCGGCGATTTTGCGCTCGGCTCCGACGGCCTGTTGTTGCCCACGCCCACGGCGACGGCGCCGAGCCTGACCTTTGGCAATATCGGCCTGTACGACACCCGGCTGTTCACCGCCATCGAGCCCGGCCAGAAAGTTGCCATGACGCCCTACTACCGCGCCGCCGTGGCGGCCGGGCTGGCCAGCGGAGAGCGCTTCGACGGCACCTGGGAGAACGTCGGCACGCCGGCCCAGCTGGCGGCCCTCGATGCCACGGTGCTAGCGCGGGCCGGCACCGCTTGCGCACCCCTGCCCTGAGCGGGTCCGGCCAGTCCAGGCCCKCGCCGGCAATCCGGCGGCGTTAGAATCGCCCTATTCCCCATCCACGTGGCCCAACACATGTCCGCACCCGACTCCGCCCTCCTTCTCGCCTGTCGCGACCGGCGCGCCCGCGTGCTGCAGCAATTACGCGCCGCCGGCGGCGGCGTGGCGATCCTGCCCACCGCGCCGGAAGCCATGCGCAACCGCGATAGCGACTATCCCTATCGCCACGACAGCTATTTCTATTACCTGACCGGCTTCACCGAGCCGGAGGCGGTGCTGGTCCTGGTGGCGCAGGCGTGCGGCGCCGAGCGCAGCATCCTGTTCTGCCGCCCCAAGCACGAGGAGCGCGAGATCTGGGATGGCTTCCGCTATGGCCCGGAAGGCGCGCAGGCGGCCTTCGGCTTCGACGAGGCACATTCGGTCGAGGAAATCGACACCCTGCTGCCCTCGCTGCTGGCCAACCACGCCGTGGTGGCCTACCCGCTGGCCGCCAACACCCGCACCGACATGCAGGTGCGGCGCTGGCTCGAAACGGTGCGCATGCAAGGCCGTGCCGGCGTGACCGCGCCATCGACGGCGCTCGACATCCGCACCATCCTCGACGAGATGCGCTTGTTCAAGGACGCCGGCGAGATCGCCACCATGCGCCGCGCCGCCGAGATCTCGGCCCAGGCCCATGTGCGCGCCATGCGCGCTTCACGCGAGGGCCTGCGCGAATACCACCTGGAAGCCGAGCTGCTCTACGAATTCCGCCGCCACGGTGCGCAGAGCGTCGCTTACAACTCGATCGTCGCCACCGGCCCCAATGCCTGCGTGCTGCACTACCGCGCCGGCCCCGCCGAGCTGCGCGACGGCGACCTGTGCCTGATCGACGCCGGCTGCGAGCTCGATGGCTACGCGTCCGACATCACCCGCACCTTCCCCGTCTCCRGCCGCTTTTCGCCAGCCCAGCGCGAGCTGTACGACCTGGTGGTGGCCGCGCAGGAAGCCGCCATCGCCGAGACCCGCCCCGGCGTGCCCTACAACGTGCCGCACGACGCCGCCACGCGGGTGCTGGCGCAGGGCATGCTTGATACCGGCCTGCTCGATGCAAACCGTTGCGGCGGCTTGGACGAAGTGCTCGCCAGCGGCAGCTACCGCCAGTTCTACATGCACCGCACCGGCCACTGGCTGGGCATGGACGTGCATGACGTGGGCGAGTACCGCGTGCCCGGCGCGGCGCCGGCCGAGGGCGAACGCGCCTGGCGTCCGCTCGCGCCCGGCATGGTGCTGACGGTGGAACCCGGCATCTACGTGCGCCCGGCACCGGAAGTGCCGGAGCGCTTCTGGCATATCGGCATCCGCATCGAGGACGATGCGGTTGTCACCGAGGGCGGCTGCGAACTGATGACGCGCGGCGTGCCGGTCAAGGCGGACGAAATCGAGGCGCTGATGCGCGACGCGGGAGGTGCACGATGATCAGTTGGCTACGCAAGCTACTTCCGAGCGGCGAGCGCACGCAGACCAGCCGCGCGCGCGCCGTTGATCCCGCGCAACCGTTCGTTGTCAACCTCTATGATGACCGCCTGGTCGTGCATCGCCCCGATGGCCAGCGCGAAGAACTCGAATGGGACGTGATCGAACGCGTGGTGGTGCGGGTCTCGAACCGCGAGCCATGGGCCGGGAAGGCCTGGCTGATCCTAGTGGGAGACCCCAAGGCCGACGGCACACCCCGGGGCTGCGTGGTACCGCTCGACGCGGCCAATCATGCGGCGCTGGTGGAACGCCTGCAGGCGTTTCCCGGCTTCAACCAGCAGAAGCTGGACAACGCCCTGAGCGACGCGGCGGCGGGCAAGCACCGTACCGATGCCAATTGCTGGAAGCGCGGCGCGCAGCCGGCGGAGTCCGGCGCCATGGGCAATGCAAGCAACGACAGCAACCCCGTCGCCCAGCCAGGCAGCGAGCATGAGCCCGGCCAGCACTGAAGCCTCTGCGGACAGGGATATCGCCATCGTCGGCGCAGGGCCGGTAGGCCTCGCGCTGGCCAGCCTGCTGCTGCGCAAGAGCCCATGGCGCCTGACCTTGATCGACGCCGCCACGCCGGCGCGCGCGTCCCGCGATCCGCGCGCCATCGCGCTGTCGTACGGCAGCCGCCAGCTGCTCGAGCAGATCGGCGCGTGGCCCCGCGCTGTCACCCCGATCGAGCATATCCATGTGTCGCAACGCGGGCGGTTCGGCCACGTCAAGCTCCACAGCCACGACTACGACGTACCCGCGCTGGGCTATGTGGTGCGCTACGGCGAGCTGTGCGAGGCACTTGAGCGTGCGCTGGCCCAGGCCGTCCAGGCCAGCCCCGCCCCCGCTGGCGAACGCCTGCGGCGGATCTACGAGACGCGCATCGATCATCTGGAGCAATCTGGTCCCGATACGGCTGCTGCCAGCCCGGTGCGCCTCTCCGGCCATGACCATGACCAGCAGCCCACCGCCTTCGGCGCGCGCCTGGTGGTGCAGGCCGAAGGCGGCCTGTTCCACCAGCAGTCCACCCGCGCGGAGCGTGGCGCGCAGGGACAGAAATTCCGGCGCGACTATGGGCAGACCGCCATCGTGGCCCACGTGGCCTGCTCGCGCCCGCAGCCCGGCTGGGCCTGGGAGCGTTTTACCGGGGAAGGGCCGCTGGCGCTGCTGCCGCATGAAGAGCACGGCACGCCCGGCTACGCCCTGGTCTGGTGCTGCCCGCCGGAACAAGCGGCGCGCCGGCTCGCGCTGTCCGAAGGGGAGTTCCTTGCTGAACTTGAACAAGCCTTCGGCCCGCGCATGGGCCGCTTCACCGGCATTGGCAAGCGCCATGCCTTCCCGCTTGGGCTGAACGCGGCGCCCGTCACCGTGCAGGGCCGCGTGGTGGCGGTCGGCAATGCGGCGCAGACGCTACATCCGGTGGCCGGCCAGGGCCTCAACCTCGGCCTGCGCGACGCCTTTGCCCTGGCGCTCGCGCTGCGCGCCGACTGCAGCCCGCAGGCCCTGCAGGCGTTTGCGGCGCAACAAAAGCTGGATCGGGCCGTCACCATCGGCGTGACCGACCTGCTGCCGCGCGTGTTCGGCGTTTCCTACCCGCTCGCTGCCCACGCGCGTGGGGCGTCCCTGGCGGCGCTCGCTTGCCTGGGACCGCTCAAGGACACGCTGGCGCGTCAGATGATGTACGGCATGCGCCGCTAAAGGCTGCCAAGGGCCGCCGGCGGCCCTGTCGTCAACATTGTTTGCAATCCGGCCCGGTGCAATATTTGCTCAAATCTTGAGCAGCCCGGGCCGTTTGGCGGTAAAATCCTGCCCTCGCACATGCCCACTGAATGACGCCGAGCAATGCTTCGGCAGGGCATGCCATTTTCATTTTTGTCTAGTTGCGGGCCGCCTTGCGGCCCCTCGTCAGTCGCTACAGTCGCTATCGTGCAAATCGGACCGCACCAACTCCGCAACAACCTGTTCGTCGCGCCCATGGCCGGTGTGACGGACCGGCCATTCCGCCAGCTGTGCAAGCGGCTGGGGGCGGGCTATGCGGTGTCCGAAATGGTCGCATCCAACGCACAGCTGTGGAAGAGCGAGAAGACCATGCGGCGCGCCAACCACACGGGCGAAGTCGAGCCCATCGCGGTGCAGATCGCCGGCGCCGAGCCGGCCATGATGGCGGAGGCCGCGCGCCACAACGTAGAGCGCGGCGCGCAGATCATCGACATCAACATGGGCTGCCCGGCCAAGAAGGTGTGCAATGTGGCCGCCGGCTCGGCGCTGCTGCAAAACGAGCCGCTGGTGGTGCGCATCGTCCAGGCGGTGGTCGCCGCCGTGGCCGAGGTCGATCCGCGCGTGCCCGTCACGCTCAAGATCCGTACCGGCTGGGACCGCCAGAACCGCAATGCGCTTCGCATCGCGCGCATGGTGGAGGACGCCGGCATCAGCATGCTCACCGTGCACGGGCGCACGCGCGCCGACCTGTACAAGGGCGAAGCCGAGTACGAGACCATTGCCGCGGTCAAAGCCGCGCTCTCCATCCCCGTGGTCGCCAATGGCGACGTCACCACGCCGCAAAAAGCCAAGCATGTGCTGGCCGTGACCGGCGCCGATGCCATCATGATCGGCCGCGCGGCGCAGGGCCGGCCCTGGCTGTTCCGCGAGATCGAGCACTACCTGGTCACCGGCGAGCTGCTGCCGCCGCCGGAAGTGGCCGAGATCCGCGCCATCATGAACGCGCACCTGGAAGACCACTACGACTTCTACGGCGAGTTCACCGGCGTGCGCACCGCGCGCAAGCACATTGCCTGGTACACGCGCGGCCTGGCCGGCGCCAACCTGTTCCGCCACCGCATGAACACGCTGGACAGCACCACGGCCCAGCTCGCCGCGGTCAACGAATTCTTCGATGAGCAGGCGCTGCTGTCCGAGCGCCTGGTTTATGTGGAAGACGGCGCGGACGGCACGGATGATGCCGACGACGAGAAACGCAACAAGTCGAACAACAACAATAACGGGGAGTTGCTTGCCGCATGAGCCGCAACGCTATCGACCAGTGCATCCGGGACAGCCTGGGTGCCTACTTTCGCGACCTGGACGGTGAAGAGCCGTCGAATATGTACAACATGGTGCTCGAAGCCGTGGAACGGCCGCTGCTGGAAGCAGTGATGGCGCGCGCCGAGCGCAACCAGTCGCTCGCGGCCGCCTACCTGGGCATCAATCGCAATACGCTGCGCAAGAAGTTGCAGCAGCACGGTTTACTTTGAAGCGTCTCCCCATAGCCATGATCAAGCAAGCCCTCCTCTCCGTATCCGACAAGACCGGCATCGTCGAATTTGCCCGCGAGCTCAACTCGCTCGGCGTCGCGCTRCTCTCCACCGGCGGCACCGCCAAGCTGCTGGCCGATGCCGGCCTGCCCGTCACGGAGGTGGCCGACTACACCGGTTTCCCCGAAATGCTCGATGGCCGCGTCAAGACCCTGCACCCGAAGGTGCACGGCGGCATCCTGGCCCGCCGCGACCTGCCCGAGCACATGGCGGCTCTCGCAGAGCACAACATCCCCACCATCGACTTGCTGGTCGTGAACCTGTACCCGTTCCAGCAAACCGTGGCCAAGGATGACTGCTCGCTGCCGGACGCCATCGAGAACATCGACATCGGCGGCCCCACCATGCTGCGCTCGGCCGCCAAGAACCACCGCGACGTCACCGTCATCGTGGACCCGGCCGACTACGCGCCGGTGCTGGAGGAAATGCGCGCCAACGCCAACAGCGTCGGCTACGACACCAACTTCCGCCTGGCCACCAAGGTGTTCGCCCACACCGCGCAGTACGACGGCGCCATCACCAACTACCTGACCAGCCTCGGCGCGGACAAGTCGCACCAGACCCGCAGCGCCTACCCGCAGACGCTGAACCTGGCCTTCGAGAAGGTGCAGGAAATGCGCTATGGCGAGAACCCGCACCAGTCGGCCGCCTTCTATCGCGACCTGAAAGCCTCCGATGGCGCGCTGGCCAACTACACGCAGCTGCAGGGCAAGGAACTGTCGTACAACAACATCGCCGACGCCGATGCGGCATGGGAATGCGTCAAGACCTTCGGCGCCGCCACCGGCGCGGCCTGCGTGATCATCAAGCACGCCAATCCGTGCGGCGTGGCCGTCGGCGCCAACGCGCTGGAAGCCTACGAAAAAGCCCTCAAGACCGACTCGACCTCGGCCTTCGGCGGCATCATCGCCTTCAACGTCGAGCTGGACGAAGCCGCCGCCCAAGCCGTGGCCAAGCAGTTCGTCGAAGTGTTGATCGCCCCGTCGTTCAGCGCCGGCGCACGCGCCGTGTTTGCTGCCAAGCAGAACGTGCGCCTGCTGGAAATTCCGCTGGGCAACGGCCTCAACCCGTATGACTTCAAGCGCGTCGGCGGCGGCCTGCTGGTGCAAGGTCCCGACGCCAGGAACGTCCAGCGGGACGAGCTGCGCGTTGTGACCAAGCGCCAGYCCACGCCCAAGGAAATGGACGACCTGATGTTCGCCTGGCGCGTGGCCAAGTTCGTCAAGTCGAACGCCATCGTGTTCTGTGGCGGCGGTATGACGCTGGGCGTCGGCGCCGGCCAGATGAGCCGCGTGGACTCGGCCCGCATCGCCAGCATCAAGGCGCAGAACGCCGGCCTCACGCTGGCGGGCTCGGCCGTGGCATCGGACGCCTTCTTCCCGTTCCGCGACGGCCTGGACGTAGTGGTGGATGCAGGTGCCACCTGCGTCATCCAGCCAGGCGGCTCGATGCGCGACGACGAAGTGATCGCCGCGGCCGACGAGCGCAATATCGCAATGGTGCTGACCGGCGTTCGTCACTTCCGCCATTGAGGTCCGGGCTGGGCACTTGAGCGCATCGCGGCATCGCAAGCGCCCGCCCTCTCCCACGGCCCCTCCCCCGCATGCGGGAGAGGGGAGCAAACCAGCGGCAAGATCAACCGATTGGTGTAGCCGTGTGAAGCGCCCGAAGGGCGGGCCACACCCCAACGCRATGCGAAGCGAGCCGTSAAGGTTYACCWAGGCCGTATGGGGCGCCTCGGGATTYSRCGAAAAGAGCGGAAAAGAGGGACCCATGTCTGAGTATCGCCTTAAGGCGATGCGAGTTTGGGTCCCGGCCGCTCTTTTCGTCGAAGCCCGAGGAGGTAGTCGCCCCATCCGGCGCGCCTATTTTGCCTACTTTTTTGGCAAGACAAAAAAGTAGGTCGCCGCCCCGCAGGGGTGGTGAAACTGCAGTTGCAGTTGCAGTTGCAGTTGCAGTTGCAGTTGCAGTTGCAGTTGCAGTTGCAGTTGCAGTTGCAGTTGCTTTTGACATTAGGCAGTTGCAATCGCAATTGCAGTCACCCCTACCCTCCCAACGTTACAATCCCCCATCACCCATTAAAAGCCGAGCCCGACCCTCATGCGTATCCTCGGCATCGACCCCGGCCTCCGTACCACCGGCTTCGGCGTGCTGGAAAAGCACGGCAACAAGCTAACCTACATCGCCTCCGGCACCATCAAGAGCGACGGCGACAGCGGCCTGCCTGCGAGGCTGAAAACCCTCTTCGACGGCATCAGCGAAGTCACCCGCACCTACGCGCCCGATTGCGCCGCGATCGAGAAGGTATTCGTCAACGTCAACCCGCAATCCACGCTGTTGCTGGGCCAGGCCCGCGGCGCGGCGATCTGCGGGCTCGTCACGCATGGCCTGCCGGTGTTCGAGTACACGGCACTTCAGTTGAAGGTGGCGGTGGTCGGCTACGGCCGCGCCAACAAGGAGCAGGTGCAGGAAATGGTGATGCGCCTGCTGAGCCTGACGGGACGCCCCAGTTCCGACGCGGCGGATGCCCTGGGCATGGCAATCTGCCATGCCAATGGCAGCAACACGCTCACCGCCCTGACCGGGCTGGCCCCGGACCTGGTACGCAAGGGCATGCGGGTACGGCGTGGGCGCCTGATCGGCTGAGCGAGCCCAGGCGGCCAAGCAGCCGCTTGCACCGTCAAGTCTCTTACAATCGAGCGATTGCCCGTCAAAGGATGCCGCATGCTCCGCTCGCCTCGCGCGTTCCGCGCCTTGAATCCGCCCCGCTCTGCTCGCCTGCCGGCGCTGTTGTCCGCGCTGGCCGCCGCGGTTCTCGCCGGCTGCGCCGCGCTGCCACCCGTGGCCACTGTCCCGGCAGCCCCTGCCCCTGGCCCGGCCCCGGCCGTGCCCAAGGCACTGGTGATCGGGCATCGCGGCGCGAGTGCGCTGCGCCCTGAGCACACGCTGGCGTCCTATCAACGCGCMATCGACGACGGTGCCGACGTGGTGGAGCCCGACCTGGTGATGACGCGCGACGGCGTACTGGTGGCCCGGCACGAGAACGAGATCGGCACCACGACCAACGTGGCGGAGCTGCCCCAGTTCGCCAGCCGCAAGCGCATCAAGGTGATCGACGGCGAACGCCTGAATGGCTGGTTTACCGAAGACTTCACGCTGGCCGAACTCAAGACGCTGCGTGCGCGCGAGCGTATCGCGCAGGTGCGCAAGGCCAATACCCAGTACAACGACAAGTTCGAGATCCCCACCTTCGACGAAATCATCGAGCTGGTGGCCAAGGCATCGCAACACAGCGGGCGCGTGATCGGCCTGTACCCGGAAACCAAGCACCCGAGCTATTTCCGCGGCATCGGCCTGCCGCTGGAGGAGAAGCTGGTGGCCACGCTGCAAGCCCATGCGTACACGCGCAGCGCGCCGGTGTTCGTGCAGTCCTTCGAGACCGGCAACTTGCGCGAGATGCGCCAGCGCCTGGCCCAGGGCATGCCTAATGTGAAGCTGATCCAATTGATGGGCGGCGCGAAGAACCGGCCTGCCGACTGGCGCCTGGCCGGCGACACCCGCACCTACGCCGACATGATGACGCCGATCGGCTTGCGCGAAGTGGCCAGCTATGCCAACGGCATCGGCCCGGAGAAGTCCAGCGTGGTGCCCCGCGACGCCAATGGCAACCTCGGCACGCCGACTGCGCTGGCGCGCAACGCGCACGCGCAAGGCTTGCTGGTCCATCCCTATACCTTCCGTCCCGAGAACACCTTCCTGCCGCGCAACCTGCGCACCGGCGGCGACGATGCCACGCGCAGCCCAGGCGGCATGGTGCGCGAAGTGCAAGCCTTCCTCGCCGCCGGCATCGACGGCTTTTTCACCGACGATCCCGCGCTGGGACGCGAGGCGGTGGACACGCTGGGCCGATAGCCGATAGCCGATAGTCGATGGCCAACATGGTCCGCCGCGCCGGTACGCCGCACGCTGGGCTACACTGGCGGCCTTCGCGATGGCGGGCCTTCCCCCGCGCTGGCCGCCGCCGCAATCCCTTCCCACCCCGGCGCGCGCGCCGTAATTCGCTGCAGACACTACACCATGATCGGACGCATCGCCGGCACCCTCATCGAGAAGAATCCCCCGCACCTGCTGGTCGATTGCCACGGCGTCGGCTACGAGATCGACGTGCCGATGAGTACCTTCTACAACCTGCCTGCCGTCGGCCATCCCGTCACCCTGCTGACCCAGCAGATCGTGCGCGAGGACGCGCACCTGCTGTATGGCTTTGGCAGCGCCACCGAGCGCAACACCTTCCGCGAGCTGATCAAGATCACCGGCATCGGTGCGCGCATGGCGCTGGCGGTGCTCTCCGGCATGTCGGTCGGCGAACTGGCGCAGGCCATCACGCTGCAGGAAGCCGGACGGCTGACGCGCGTGCCGGGCATCGGCAAGAAGACCGCCGAGCGCCTGCTGCTCGAACTCAAAGGCAAGCTGGGCGCCGAGCTTGGGGCTGCGCCAGGCAGCACGCCGGTGCACGATAACGCCGTCGACATCCTCAACGCGCTGCTTGCGCTCGGCTACTCGGAGAAAGAGGCAGCGCTGGCGATCAAGCCGGTGCCGGCCGGCACCGGCGTGTCCGACGGCATCAAGATGGCGCTGAAGTCCCTGTCCAAGGGCTGAGCAAGCCGGAAGGGCTACAATCCAACCACTTTGCCCGCCTCCGTAACATGATCGAAACCGACAAGCTAGCCACCGAGCGGGGCGCCGATCGCGTCATCGCCCCCACCGCTGTCTCCCCTAACGAGGAGGCCTTCGAGCGGGCGCTGCGTCCCAAGCTGCTCGACGAATACGTTGGCCAGGAAAAAGTGCGCGGCCAGCTCGACATCTTCATGCACGCCGCGCGCAACCGGCGCGAAGCGCTCGATCACGTGTTGCTGTTCGGGCCGCCGGGGCTGGGCAAGACCACGCTGGCGCACATCATCGCCCGCGAGATGGGCGTCAACCTGCGCCAGACCTCCGGCCCGGTGCTGGAGCGCCCGGGCGACCTGGCGGCGCTGCTGACCAACCTGGAAGCCAACGACGTCCTGTTCATCGACGAAATCCACCGGCTGTCCCCGGTCGTCGAGGAAATCCTGTACCCGGCGCTCGAGGACTACCAGATCGACATCATGATCGGCGAAGGCCCGGCCGCACGCTCGGTCAAGCTGGACCTGCAACCCTTCACGCTGGTCGGCGCCACCACCCGCGCGGGCATGCTGACCAACCCGCTGCGCGACCGCTTCGGCATCGTGGCAAGGCTGGAGTTCTACACCGCCGAGGAGCTGTCACGCATCGTCACGCGCTCCGCCCAGTTGCTGGGTGCCCGCATCGACCCGCTGGGCGCGCTGGAAATCGCACGCCGCGCGCGCGGCACGCCGCGGATCGCCAACCGGCTGCTGCGCCGCGTGCGCGACTTTGCGGAGGTCAAAGGAGACGGAAATATCACTCGCAGCATTGCGGACGCCGCCCTCGCCATGCTCGACGTGGATGCGGTCGGCTTCGACCTGATGGACCGCAAGCTGCTGGAAGCCATCCTGCTCAAGTTCAGCGGCGGCCCGGTGGGCGTGGATAACCTGGCCGCCGCCATCGGCGAGGAGCGCGACACCATCGAGGACGTGCTCGAGCCCTTCCTGATCCAGCAGGGCTACCTGCAGCGCACGCCGCGGGGGCGCATGGCCACGGCAGCCGCCTACCGGCACTTCGGGCTGGCGGCGCCCGGCGAGAGCGATTCGGCCCCAGCCTGAGCGGCATCGAAACCCGCATTAAGTCATTTCGAGGCCCGCAGACAATTCTTTTGTCGTGCATTGCTGGCTGCTTCCTCCTTGTCCACAATGACTTAGCCCCGACCGCCAAGGMAAGGCGACAACTGACGGCAGATGCCCGACGGCCGGCTAACTGATCCCAGACAGGAGAGAGCACATGAATCGACGCCACTTTGTCACCCGGCTGGCGGGCTCAAGCCTGGTCGTGGCCACCGCATTCGCGGCTGGCTGCACCACCACCGGCGCCTATGCGCCAACCGACGCTGCGGCCAAGAAGAAAGAGATCGACGCGGGTGCCGACGGGGCGCTCAACCGGCTGTTCGCGACGGTCGACAGCTCGCGCGAGCTGGCCTCGCGCGCCCAGGGCATCCTCGTGTTCCCGCGTGTGCTGTCGGCAGGGCTGGTGGTCGGCGGCGAATACGGCGAGGGCGTGCTGCGCGCCAAGGGCGCCTCGGTGAGCTATTACCGCACCACCTCGGCCTCGGTCGGCGCGACCGCCGGCGGCCAGTCCAAGTCCGTGGTGCTGATGTTCATGACGCCCGATGCCTACAACAAGTTCGTCAACAGCAGCGGCTGGACGGTCGGCGCGGATGCCGGCGTGGCGCTCGCCAAAATCGGTGCCAACGGCAAACTCGATACGATCACCGGCCAGCAGCCTGTGATCGGCTTCGTGCAGACCAATGTCGGGCTGATGTTCGATGTGTCGCTGGACGGCTCCAAGATCAGCAAGCTGAACATCTAGCCGCAGCCCGCTCAGGCAGCCCTGGCGCGGGGCGACCCGGCCAGGGCGCGCGCTCGTCTACAGTGTGGCGGGGCAAGGTGGGGGCGCGGCTGGCATAATCGCCCAAAAATCGCCCCTGGAACACCCCGATGACCATGTCAAGCGCCACGCCCGCCCATAGCGGGCGCGTCTATCGTTACTACGATCTCGTKATGGTGGCTTTCGTCACGGTCCTGCTGTGCTCCAACCTGATCGGCGCAGCCAAGGCGGCCCAGGTCACGCTGCCGGTGATCGGCCCGGTGACCTTCGGCGCGGGCGTGCTGTTCTTCCCGATTTCGTACATTTTTGGGGACGTGCTGACCGAGGTCTACGGCTACGGGCGCGATCGCCGGGTGGTCTGGGCCGGATTCGCGGCGCTGGCGTTCGCCACCTTCATGAGCCTGGTGGTGCTGAGAATGCCGGTGGCGCCCTTCATGAGCGATTACCAGAAGAGCCTGGAAGACGTCTTCGGCAATACCTGGCGCATCGCGCTGGGCTCGCTGATCGCCTTCTGCTGCGGCAGCTTCACCAACAGCTATGTGCTGGCCAAGATGAAGCTGTGGACCAATGGCCGCTGGCTGTGGACCCGCACCATCGGCTCCACGCTGGCCGGCGAGCTGGTCGATTCCTCGCTGTTCTACGTGATCGCCTTCTACGGCATCTGGCCGATGGAAAAGGTGATCCAGGTCGCCATTGCCCAGTACTTCCTCAAGACCACGTGGGAAGTGGTGATGACGCCGGTCACCTACAAGGTGGTGAACTTCCTCAAGCGCGCCGAGCGCGAAGACTACTACGACCGCAATACCGATTTCACGCCCTTCCGCCTGCGGGTGTAAGGCGCGCCCGGCGCAGCCAGCACGGCTCAGGGCACCCTGCGGTCGACTTCGTCCAGCGTCACCGCTTCCAGGTGGCCCACGTCCGCCCATTGCATGACCGTGAGCCGCACGCTGTCGCAGCGCAGCCGGTTGATGCTGGCATTGAGCAACTCATGCCGGCGCGGCGCCTCCAGCGTCATGTCGTTGGCTTCGCGGTACAGGCAGTCCAGCACGCCGCCGTGGGCCACCAGGGCAATGCGCTCGCCGGGATGGCGGCGCCCGAGCGCCAGCGCGGCTTCCACCGCGCGCTCATGAAACGCCAGCAGGGACTCACCGCCATCGGGCGCGTAGTCGGGAACCCGCGCCTGCCACCTGGCGAAATCCTCGGGCATCTGCTCGGCCACTTCCGCGTAGGTCATGCCCTCGAGCGAGCCATAGCAGCGCTCGCGCAAGCGGGGATCGGGCTGCACCGCCAGGCCGAGCGCCTCGGCCAGCGGCGCCGCCGTCTGCATCGCGCGCGACAGGTCGCTGGCGTAGACCGCATCGATCGGCTCGACCGCCAGCGCCTGGGCCAGGGCATCCGCTTGCGCCACGCCGGTGGCGTTGAGCGGGATGTCGAGCTGGCCCTGCAGGCGCCGCTCGCGGTTCCATGCGGTCTCGCCGTGGCGGATCAGGATCAGGTGGGTGAAGGCCAGCGAATGCGGCCCGGGCAATTGCGACATGCCGTTTCCTTTAGGCGATTTAGGCGGCGCTACGCTGTGCTGTCGTGGCGCCCCTGGCGCGCAGCGCTTGCGCGCCGCGCGGCCCGTGCTTACTGCGCCGGCTGGCCGGCGAGCTTCGGATTGAGGGTATAGGTGCCGGTGCAGGCAGCCTGCGCCAGCACGTGGCCCTGGATGGCCTCGCGCACCTGGGCCCCGGTGAAGGTGCCCTCTAGCGGCAGGCGGTCCAGGTCGAGCGCGTAGACGGTAAACACGTAGTGGTGCACCAGGCTGTCGTTCCACGGCGGGCACGGGCCGTCGTAACCGTAGTAGTCGCCCTTCATGTCCGGGTCGCCGGCKAACCAGCCGGTGTAGTCGTTCAGGCCGTGGCGCAGCCCGCCTGCCGCGGCCGTGCCGCCGGTGGCCTCGGGGCCCGGCTTGCCGCGCGCGATCACGCCATCGCTGTGGGTGCCCACGGAGATGGTGCGCAGCCCCATCGGAATATCCACCAGCACCCAGTGAAAGAAGTCCACGCGCGGCAGCGAAGCGGGCACTTCGCGGCCTTCCTGGTTCACGTCGTCGCCACGGCTGGGCACGTCCGGATCGTGGCAGATCAGCACGAAGGAACGCGTTTCGGCCGGGGCCTCGTCCCAGTGCAGGTCGGGATTGCGGTTGCTCGACAGCGTCACGTGGGTGGCGGGGTCGATCGCGCCGAAAGCGAACTCGATGGGAATCGGCCCGTTGTCGCTGAATGCCTTGCTCCAGAGCTTCATGTTTCTCTCCTTGCTGGGTTGCGCCGCGCACTGCGCGGCATGCGGGATCAGGCCAAGGCCGGTCCCGGCGGTGACGTGCGGCGGCGGTAGCTGAGCTGCAGCAGGCCGTCGTCGAAGGCGCGGTGCGCCACCAGTTGCCAGTCCACGCTGCCATCCGGCGAAGCGATCATGCCGTCGAGGCTGGTGGCGATGTAGAGGGTGACTGTCTGGGTCATGTCCGGTCGGGCCGCCGCCGCATCAGCGGCTGGCCTGGGCTGGCTGAGCGTGGACGGACGGCGCGGACGGCGGCACGCGCAGCCAGAAGGTGACCGGACCATCATTGACCAGGCTGACCTGCATCATGGCGCCGAACTCGCCGGTCTGCACCTCGCCGTGCGCGGCGCGCGCACGCGCCACGAAATGGTTGTACAGGCGCTCGCCATCGGCGGGCGCCGCGGCCGGGGTGAAGCTGGGCCGCGTGCCGCTGTTGGTATCGGCGGCCAGCGTGAACTGCGACACCACCAGCAGGCCACCGCGCGTGCCGCGGCCATCGATGTCCTGCACGGGCAGGTTCATCTTGCCGGCCTCATCGGAGAACACGCGGTAGGCCAGCAGCTTGGCGAGCAGGCGTTCGGCCTGCGCTTCGGTGTCGCCGCGCTCGGCGCAGACCAGCGCCAGCAGCCCGGCGCCGATCTCGCCGGCGGTGCGGCCGTCGACAGTGACGCGGGCCTGGGTGACCCGCTGGATCAACGCAATCATGAGCCGTTCCTGCCCGGCCTCAAGCCAGCGTCACGCGTGCGAAGCGGCGCTTGCCCACCTGCACGACGTAGCTGCCGGCCTCGACCTTCAGCCCCTTGTCGCTGACGATGGTGCCGTCGATCTTGACGCCACCCTGCTCGATATTGCGGTTGGCTTCCGACGTGGACGGCACCAGGTTGGCCTGCTTGAGCAACTGGCCGATGCCCAGCGGTGCGCCGGAAAGGCTGACCTCGGGGATTTCGTCGGGCACGCCGCCGCGCGCGCGGTGGTTGAAATCCTCGAGCGCGCGGTCGGCGTCGGCTGCGCTGTGAAAGCGCGTGACGATCTCCTGGCCGAGCATCACCTTGCAGTCGCGCGGATTACGGCCCAGCGAGATCTCCTGCTTCATCAGGTCGATCTCGCTCATGGGGCGGAACGACAGCAGCTCGTAGTACTTCCACATCAAATCATCCGAGATGCTCATCAGCTTGCCGAACATCTCGCTCGGGGCTTCGGTCACGCCGATGTAGTTGCCCTTGGACTTGGACATCTTCTCCACGCCATCCAGGCCCACCAGCAGCGGCATGGTCAGGATGCACTGCTGCTCCTGGCCGTATTCCTTCTGCAGCTCCCGGCCCACCAGCAGGTTGAACTTCTGGTCGGTGCCGCCCAGCTCCAGGTCGGCCTTGAGCGCGACGGAGTCGTAGCCCTGCATGAGGGGGTAAAGGAACTCATGCACCGAAATCGGAATCCCAGTGCGGAAGCGTTTGGTGAAGTCGTCGCGCTCCATCATCCGCGCCACGGTGTACTTGGCCGCCAGCTGGATCATGCCGCGCGCGCCCAGCGGATCGCACCACTCGSWGTTGTAGCGGATCTCGGTCCTGGCCGGATCCAGCACCAGGCTCGCCTGGCTGTAGTAGGTCTGGGCGTTGGCCTCGATCTGTTCGCGCGTGAGCGGGGGACGGGTGGCATTGCGCCCGGACGGATCGCCGATGGTGGAGGTGAAATCGCCGATCAGGAAAATGACCTGGTGGCCCAGGTCTTGCAACTGACGCATCTTGTTGAGCACCACCGTGTGGCCGATATGGATATCGGGCGCGGTGGGGTCCAGCCCCAGCTTGATGCGCAGCGGCACACCGGTGGCCTCGCTGCGCGCGAGCTTGGCCAGCCATTCGGATTCGACCAGCAGTTCGTCGCAACCGCGCTTGGACACCTCCAGGGCGTGCATCACGGTGGGCGTGAGGGGGTAGGAAGTGGCAACGCCGGAGGAAACTTCAGTCATGACGTAAGTCTTTGAAAAACATGAGAATTCAGACGGCGGCACAAAACGGCTTGCGGCCGGTTTTGGTATAATCCGCGCTTCTTGTGCAAACGGGAATGTTCCCGTGGGCCAACCGCCATTCTAGGCGGCAAACCAATATGGCAGGCGCCGCACCTCCGGGGAGGAAGGCAGACGAGGCAAAAAATCGTCGCGGCAACGCAGCCCGAAACAAAGAGTGAATTTTACGTGATGTGGTCCAGACTCCGCGAAGTTTTCGCGCGTGAGCTGGTGGTTCTGGTCGATCCTACCAATGCCCTGCACGCCCGTCGGCGCAAGCAGTTGACAGCGGCGGTGGGTACGGTGTTCACGCTGGGCATGGCAGCCGCCATGGGCGTGGCCCCCCGTAGCGCCTTCGACGACCCCCAGGCTCCGCGTGTCCGGGAGGCGATACGCCTGCCCGATCTACGCACGCAACTCGAACAGCTTACCGAAACCGACGCCACCTTTGTGCGCGAAGAGCGCATGCAGCGCGGCGACACCATTTCCAGCCTGCTCAAGCGGCTCGGCGTGGACGACCCCGATGCGCAGGCCTTTATCCGGCGCAACACCACGGCGCGCGGCCTGTTCGACCTCAATCCCGGCCAGACGGTGCAGGCCGAGGTCGACGAGAACAACCTGCTGGTGTCGCTGCAAGCCAACCTTGGCGGTGACGCGAACGCCTCCCGCGAACTGGTGATCGAACGCGCGGGCGACCCTGCCGATCCGGTCTACAAGGCCCGCGTGCAGTCGGTGAAGAACGAGCTGCACTATGAGATGCTGTCCGGCGCCATTGCCTCGGGTGGCTTCTTCAAGGCCATGGACGCGGCCAATGTACCCGACGAGATCGTCCAGCAGATGCTCTCGATCTTCTCCGGCGTGATCGATTTCCACCATGACATCACCAGCGGAGACCGCTTCCGCATCGTCTACGAAGCGGGCTTCCGCGATGGCGCGTTCGTGCGCAACGGGCGCGTGATGGCGGTCGAGCTGATCAACCACAACCAGTTGCACCAGGCACTCTGGTACGCACCGGAAGGCAGCAAGCAGGGCGCGTACTACACCTTTGACGGGCGCAGCATGAAGCGGCCGTTCCTGCGCTCGCCGGTGGAGTTCTCGCGCGTGTCGTCGGGCTTTGGCGGACGTGACCATCCGCTGCACCACCACTGGGCACAGCACAAGGGTGTGGACTTTGCCGCACCCACGGGCACCAAGGTGATGGCCACCGGCGACGGCGAAGTCGAGTTTGCCGGCCAGCAGAACGGCTACGGCAACATCGTCATCCTCAAGCACCATAGCGGCTACTCCACCTACTACGCGCACCTGTCCGGCTTTGCCACGATGAAGCGCGGGCAGCATGTGTCGCAAGGCGAGGTCATTGGCTACGTCGGCCAGACCGGCTGGGCCACCGGCCCGCACCTGCACTACGAGTTCCGCGTCAACGATGTGCCACTGAACCCGCTGGCCATCGCCGCGCTCGACACGCCTGCGCTGTCCGGCCCGGCGCGCCAGCAGTTCCTCAGCTATACCAGCGAGATGCTCAGCCGCATCAACGCGCTGCGTACCTACAACGTGGCTTCGGCCAGCAATTGATCCATCGAGCCAGCCCAGCATGCCAACCTCGTCCCCAGACTGCTTTATCGGCATCATGTCCGGCACCAGCATGGACGGCGCGGACGGCGTGCTGGTCGATTTCTCTGGGCCACGGCCCGCGGTGCTGGCGGCAGCCTTCCAGCCCTTCCCGGCCGAGCTGCGCGACGCGTTCAGCGCGCTGCAGCAGCCCGGCGACGATGAAATCCACCGCGAGGCGCTGGCCGCCAATGGGCTGGCGCGTGTCTATGCGGCTTGCGTGGCAACCCTGCTGCGCGATGCCGGGCAGACGCCCGACGCCATCGCGGCGATCGGTGCGCACGGCCAGACCGTGCGCCATCGGCCCGGCTTGTACGACGGCATCGGCTATACCCGCCAGAGCCAGCAACCCGCGCTGCTGGCAGAGTTGACGGGTATCGACGTGGTGGCGGATTTCCGCAGCCGCGATGTAGCGGCCGGCGGCCAGGGCGCACCCTTGGTACCGGCGCTGCACCAGGCGCTGTTCGGCGACGCCACCCAGACACGGGTGGCCTGCAATATCGGCGGGATCTCCAATATCAGCGTGTTGCCCGCCACCAGCGAAGGCGGCGCGGCGCGGCCGGTCACCGGCTTCGACTGCGGCCCGGGCAACGTGCTGCTCGATTACTGGATCGACCGGCATCACGGCCTGGCCTACGATGCCGACGGCACCTGGGGCGCCAGCGGCAAGGTCAACCAGGCGCTGCTGGCGCGCCTGCTGGCCGAGCCTTATTTCAGCGTGGCCCCGCCCAAGAGCACGGGCCGCGACCTGTTCCATCCCGCCTGGCTGGAAAATCATCTTTCCCAGCACGGCACGGCACTCGATCCCGCCGACGTGCAGGCCACGCTGGCCGCGCTGACCGCCGGGGCCATCGCCCACGATGTCAAGCAGCACGCGCCCGACGCGGCGCGGCTGATCGTGTGCGGCGGCGGCGCCCGCAACCGCCTGGTGATGGCGTTGCTGGCGCAGGCGCTGCCCGCTGTCACGGTGCAAAGCTCGGACGATCTGGGCGTTCCCGTATCACAGGTGGAGGGCATCGCTTTTGCCTGGCTGGCGCGGCAGATGCTGCGCGGGGCGCCGGGCAATGTGCCTACCGTCACTGGCGCGGCCGGCCCGCGTGTCTTGGGCGCGCTCTACCCCCGATAGCAACACCTAGCCACCCTCACGCCGGCTCGGCGTGGCCTGCCTCGCAAACCCACTGGATAAACGCTTGCGCAACGGGCGAAGGCCGCATGGCTGGCGAACGCGCCAGCACCACGCGCTGCGGCGTCACGGCCTCGCGCAGCGGCAAGCAAACGATGGGCTGCCCGTCATAGCTGTGATCGCCCGCCGGGCGCGTGCATGACAGCGCCACGCCATAGCCGTGCGCCACCAGGCCGCGCTGCATCTCGAAAGTCTGCGTGTACTGGTGCAGTTGCGGGCGCAAGCCGTGCGCCCAGAACAGCGAGAGGAAGTACTCACGTGTTTGCGCAATATCCTCCAGGATCAGCCGTTCGCCAGCCAGGTCTTGCAGGCTCACGCTTGGCTGCACGGCCAGCGCATGACCGGCGTGCAGCAGCGCGTAGGGCGCAAGCCGGGCAAGTACCCAGCGCGCAATGCGCTGGTCGAAGCCGAGGTCGTAGGTCAGCGCCAGCTCCGCCTTGCCGGCAGCGAGCGTGCGATGGACCGTGGCCAGGTCGGCCTCGAACAGCGTCACGGCAACATGTGGATGCAGGCGCCGGAAGCCGGCCAGCAGCCGCGGTGCGTAGTAGGCGCCGAGATCCTGGAAGCACGTCAGCGACAGTTGCCCGCTAAGGCCGCGCGCCTGCGCCTGGTCCACGCCATCGGTTGCCAGGCCGGCGGCCAGCGCCAGGATGTCGCGGGCGCGGCCCAGCAGGCGCTGGCCAGCCGGCGTCAGCTCCAGACCGCGGCTGACCTGGCGGCGAAACAGGATTTCGCCCAGCGTTTCCTCGAGCTGCGCCACGGCCTGCGACACGGAAGGCTGCGACACGTGGCGCGCGCGGGCAGCCGCGCTAATGCTGCCGTGCTCGGCGGCCGCGACAAAGTACTCGAGCTGGCGGAAGGAGAATCCAATCATGATTTCCTATACTACAGCATAGGAAATATATTCTTTTCCTATTGCCACCCTGCCCCGATACTCGTCCCAAGCCAGCCACCCATGGGACACTCATGCACATCACCGCAGCCGAAATCGAGACCTACCAGCGCGACGGCGCCCTGGTATTGCGCGGCGCTTTCACCGATTGGGTGACACCGCTGCGCGAAGGATTCGAGCAGAATCTCGCGAAGCCGGGCCCGTTTGCCATCGAAAACGTCGGCAGCGCTGAGCGCGGCCGCTTTTTCGAGGACTACTGCAACTGGGAGCGCATCCAGCCGTTCGCCGACTTCATCCGGCGCTCACCGGCCGCAGCCATCGCCGGCCACATCATGCAGGCTGAGGCCGTCCAGGTGTTCCACGAGCACATCCTGGTCAAGGAACCGGGCACGGCAAAGCCCACGCCGTGGCACCAGGACCTGCCCTACTACTGCGTGGATGGCTTGCAGACCGCGAGCTACTGGATCCCTCTGGACCCGGTTACCACCGCCAATACCTTGCGTGTGGTGCTGGGCTCGCACCGCTGGCCCAAGTTGGTCAGGCCCAAGCGCTGGGCCAGCAATGAGAATTTCTATGCTGGCAGCGACCAGTTCATGGAGATGCCGGATGTGGACGACGGCAGCCACACAATCCTGATACCGGAGCTGGAGCCGGGCGATGCCGTGGTGTTCGACTTCCGCACGGTACATGGTGCCGCAGGCAATACCGGCACGGGACGGCGCCGCGCCTTCTCGGCACGCTTCCTGGGCGACGACGTGCGCTATCTGGAGCGGCCTGGCCGCACCTCGCCGCCCTTCCCCGGAATCAGCCTGGCCAGTGGCGAGCGGATGCGCGAGGACTGGTTCCCGGTGGTCTGGCGCCGGGACGCATAAATAAAAAAGCGCACCAAGGTGCGCTTTTTTATTGCCGCGAGAACCTGTCGGAAACCGCGGCGCTCTTGCGAGCCTTACACCGAGAACGAAGAGCCGCAACCGCAGGTGGTGCTTGCGTTGGGGTTCTTGATCACGAACTGTGCGCCGTTGATGTCTTCCTTGTAATCGATCTCAGCGCCCACCAGATACTGGTAGCTCATCGAGTCGATCAACAGCGTGACGCCATTCTTGTCCAGCGTGGTGTCGTCCTCGTTCACCTCTTCGTCGAAGGTGAAGCCATACTGGAAGYCGGAACAGCCGCCGCCCTGCACGAACACGCGCAGTTTCAGATCGGCATTGCCCTCTTCCTCGATCAACTGCTTGACCTTGTCGGCAGCGCTGTCAGTAAAGACGAACGGGGCCGGCATGTCCTCGGTAACGGGTGCCTCTGCGACTGCGTTCATGGGGTTCTCCTATGTAGATACGCCTGTATTTTAAGCGCTCCGGGAAGATCGTGCCGAAACCCCGTGAATTCAAGGGGTTCTGTTGGTGCAATCAGGCCACGGGTGCCGTATCAGGCGGATTCTTGCGTGCCGGATGCCAGAACCAGGTTGGGCAGCGCCTTGGGTTGCGCATTGCCGAGCGGCACAAGGCGGCCTTCCACCAATGCCCCCTGGTGCATTTCCAGCGCGGCGTAGTGCACCTCGCCCTCCACGCGGGCGTGCGGTTGCAACTCCAGCAGTTCAGTCGCGTGCACAGGTCCGGTGACCGTGCCGTTGAGAATCAGGTGCCCGACCCGGACTTCGCCCTCGACCACGCCTTTTTCGCTGATGACCAGCATGCTCGCCTGGTCGGCAGCCGCCGTCACATTGCCGCGTACCCGRCCATCCAGGCGCAGGCCGCCCGAAAACGTCAGGTCGCCCTGGATCACGCTGTGCTGGCCGATCAGGGTATCGATCGACAAGCCTTTCTTCTTGGAAAACAACATAGGTCCCTTTTTTCGTTGCTGGCCCAGCGCACCCTTACGGCATGGCCGTCTGGGTCGCGCGCAACTGACCGTTTTGCAAAATTCGTACCGTGACCGCCCGTACCGTGGCGCCGGCAGGCAGCGCAAAGGCACTTTCGATCCGCTGGTAGTGCATGACCCGCAGGTCAGGCAGCGAACCAGCGCCATTTTCCGGCAGGCTCAAGGTGACCGGCTTGCCATCCCGCATCAGCGAAACGACCAACTGTAGCTCACCATGGAACTCAGGCAAGGATGAAAAAGCCTTGGATCCACCCTGCATTATCAGCAATCGATAGTGCATCTTCAGCGGGTCGGCTTCATCAAGACCCACGCGAAAACTCCGCACATGGATGCCGGACGTATTGCCGCTGGCCGGGAGCAGGCCCTCGAAAAATGCCA
The DNA here is from genome assembly GCF_056399905.1 of Cupriavidus sp. 01L46. Taxonomy (NCBI): domain Bacteria; kingdom Pseudomonadati; phylum Pseudomonadota; class Betaproteobacteria; order Burkholderiales; family Burkholderiaceae; genus Cupriavidus; species Cupriavidus sp. 01L46. The sequence continues at coordinate 10,360 of NZ_JBFTSF010000034.1, read as the reverse complement.
GGTCTTCCTTGAGTTGGGCGACCTCGCCTTCCGCCGTCTTCAACTGCCCGGTCAGCGCCTCCTGGGCGCTGCGGGCCATCTGCAACTGCGCCTCGGCGGTGTTGGCCACCGCCTGCAAGCGTTCGTGCTGAGCCGTCATCGCCGCCACCTGCTCGCGCAGGGCCTTGTTCTCCGCCGTCATATCCGGCGCACCAGCCAGCCGCCGGCCAGCGTCGTACGCCCAACGCGCAGCGACCACCACCACCACGAGCACGACGACGAGCGCCGCGGCGGCGCCCAGCGCACGCAGCGGCCACGGCAGATGCGAACGCACCGCCAGGCTCCCGGATAGCGAGCCCCGGCGCGGGCGCAGCACACGATACTTCATGCGCCGCGGGCTCGCGGCACCGGCAGGCGGACGCGGTACGGGTCGGCAGGCCTTCGCATCCAATGCATCATGGTCGGGTTCTCCGGGCGGCAAGAGCAGGGATTGTATCCGGGGCGATGCAAAGTATTTGTAAAACGTGGTGATAGCCTGCCGTTACACGCCATTGCGCGCGCCTTCACGAGCGCTAGCGGCAAAAAAAAACCGCACGGCGAACCGTGCGGTTTTTTCTGAACGGCCAGATCCGGTTGAACCGGACCTGCCGAACACACATTAACGCTTCGAGAATTGCTTCCGACGACGCGCCTTGTGGAAACCGACCTTCTTACGTTCCACTTCACGCGCATCGCGCGTGACGAAACCGGCCTTGGACAGCGACGGCTTCAGGGTGGCATCGTAGTCGATCAGTGCACGGGTGATGCCGTGGCGCACTGCGCCGGCTTGACCCGTTTCACCGCCGCCAGTGACGTTGACCTTGATGTCGAAGGTCTGTGCGTTGGCAGTCAGTTCGAGCGGCTGGCGCACGATCATCAGCGAGGTTTCGCGAGCGAAATACTCGTTGATGGGCTTGCCATTGACGATGATATCGCCCTTGCCCGACTTGATGAAGACCCGAGCCACTGCGCTCTTGCGGCGGCCAGTACCGTAATTCCAATTTCCGATCATGGATGGCCCCCTTAGATTTCCAGCGCTTTAGGCTGCTGCGCTTCATGCGGATGCTCGGCTTCGGCGTAAACCTTCAGCTTCTTGATCATCGCATAGCCCAGCGGGCCCTTCGGCAACATGCCCTTCACAGCTTTTTCCAGGGCGCGGCCCGGGAAACGTTGCTGCATCTTACCGAACGTCGTTTCGTAAATGCCGCCCGGGTAACCCGAGTGACGATAGTACTTCTTGTCGGTTTCTTTGGTACCCGTGACACGCAGCTTGCCTGCGTTGACGATGATGATGTAATCACCCGTGTCGACGTGCGGAGTAAATTCCGGCTTGTGCTTGCCGCGCAGTCGGCGTGCCACTTCGCTGGCAACACGGCCGAGGACTTTGTCCGTCGCGTCAATCACGTACCAGTCGCGCTTAACCTCTGCAGGCTTTGCGGAAAAGGTCTTCATGATTTTTCCTGAGACTTGTAGAACCTGCCCGAAACATTGACTTTACGTCGTCGGCCGACCCTTAGGATCTGACCTTCCTGCTTGTATGTGCAGGCTCTCCCTGAATTCCTTCCCGCGGGCATGACGGAAAAGCCTACGAGTATACTGCGGACTGCGGCCCGAGCACAAGGAAAGTTAGGGAAGAACACCAAGATGATGCCCCTCCGTGTGCTGTTCGCCATCCAGGATGCCAGCGAACAGCATAGAAGCAACCCATGAGGCACTTACGGCGGGATGCGCTTCGGGCCTGGCAGGCGCAGAATAAAAAAAACCCAAGCTATTGAGCTTGGGTTTGAATCCACCAAAGGAGGAGGGTGGAGGAGACACTGGGAGACCGACGGGGCTGGATCGAGGTGCGGGCCGACGAATGTGGCTGAAACCATCCGATTCGCTTTCGCACTCTGCGCCGTGTTGCGCGCCGTCGTTCAATGATTCAAATTATACATGAGCGCCCTCTCAGCGCAAGGAAATTTGCACTGCGAAATGACATTCCGCATTGTAAAAAATCATCAAGAGGCACAAGACGATTTTTTATACAATAAAATCAATAACTTAAGAATTGACTGCGCTGTCACGGTACTGTCATCTTAGAAGAGAGCTTCAGTTTCCGGGAGAAATGCCGAATTATGGCGCTTCCAGACAAGTGGCCTATACTCAAAAAGCAAGCTTTGAAATCGCGTGTTCTTGATCGAATACGCACTCACTAGAACGCAGGATCGAACAAAATGGAATGCAAAGTAACTTGGATGGGCACCGACGGCATGAGCTTCGTGGCCGAGACGGGCAGTGGCCATATCGTGGCGATGGACGGTGCACCCGAGGGCGGCGGCCACAACCTGGCCCCGCGTCCGATGGAAATGGTCCTGCTGGGCACCGGCGGCTGCACCGCCTATGACGTGGTGCTGATCCTGAAGAAGAGCCGGCAGGATGTGCGCGGCTGCAGCGTGAAGCTGCACGCGGAGCGCGCCAGCGAAGACCCGAAGGTCTTCACCAAGATCAACTTCCATTTCACGGTGAGCGGGCGCAACCTGAACCCCGGCGCGGTCGAGCGTGCCATTCACCTGTCGCACGACAAGTATTGCTCGGCCTCGATCATGCTGGCCAAGACGGCGGAAATCACGCACACGATGGAAATTGTAGAGGTGTAGGGTGTAGGCGCCTGGCGCCTGGCCAGCCCGTGGGAGCCGGCGGTGGCGCCCCCATTGGGATGGGTGCGCGCCACACTAAAGAATCAGAAGCAAAGCAGGCCGATAAGCCGGATTCTGTGCGCGCCGGCTTCCTTGCGGTTGCCGGCACGTGACAATCATTCCTCTAGGCCGGTCGTTACCGACCGGCTCAAGCTCCMTACCCGCAGGCTCAGCGGGCCGCCTCAATGCCTGCCTATTTGGGATTGCTCCAGGTGGAGGTTACCGCGTTTCACCCTTCCCATCGGGCGAACCCGATGGCAAGACTCGTCTCTGTGGCCCTATTCCGCACGTTGCCGTGGATGGCTATTAGCCAACACCCTGCCCTATGGAGTCCGGACTTTCCTCCCCTTGCACCACGAGGGTGCAAGCAGCGATTGTCTGGCCTGCTTTGCGGCCCGCAGTCTAACACCGTTTGGCCGCGAACCGGCCACCCTCATGCGGCCTGCGCGCGGCGCCCGCGACGAAACACCGTGGTATCCGCGTAATAGGCCGGATCGCGATTGGCTTCGCACCAGCCGGGAATGCCCAGCACCGGCAACGGCGCAAAGCGGCCGCTRTGCAATTCGGCCGCTTCGAGCGAGGCGCACACGGAATCGTCGAGCGAGCCGGGCAGCGCAGCGCCTGCAGCCGGCGGGACGGCCAGTGGCCACGCATGCGCGGTCAGGGCCTTATAGGGCCGCACCAGCTTCTCCAGCAGAGCGTGGCCGAAGGGCACCACGCTACAGCGGGCAGTGCTGTCACGGCTTCCGGCATGCTCGCTACCGTCCCAGACATCCCGCCGCGCCACGAACAGGTGCTCCCAGCCAAAACCGCGCAAAACGGACTCCAGGCCACTGTCGGCACTCAGGAACAGGATGGCGTTCTCGTCGAACAAGGTCGCGGCATCGCGCAGGCTGCCACGGCGGCCCTGCACGCCTGCCACCGCGATAGCGTGGGCCTGCAGCCGGTTCAGCACGCGTTTGGCACGGGGAAAATGCAGCCAGATGAGCGCATTGAAGAAATCGTGCAGGTTGTCGCGCGTCGGCACGGCGCCGGTGGCGTAAATATGTGCCTCGTAGGCCGTGCCGGCGGGCAATTCGGCTTGCGCAACGAAACGCAGCGGCACGCCGCGGGCATTGCGCAGCGCGCGCTGCGCGGCCACTTCRCTGAGGACGGCGCGCAGGTCGGCGCCACCTTGCAACGCACTGACCAGCGCCGAGCCGATGGTGGCAAACGGCCGGAACCACGGCTGCGCCCAGTCGATCTGCGCCACCGCGGCGACCAGCGCCAGCCCGGCTGCGGCGTCGGCATCCCGTGACGCCGCAGCCGGCCGGACCTGGCTTTCTGCTTGCACTGCCGCTTCCGCCTCCGCTTCGCCAGCGCGGCTTAGCGGGCCTTCCAATGCAGCGTCTCGCCGCCGCGCAGCGGCACCAGCGTGGTATCGCCATATGGCAGCTCGGCCGGCAGCTCCCACGCCTCGCGGACCAGGGTGAGCGTGCCGCTATTACGCGGCAGGCTGTAGAACGCCGGGCCGTTGAAGCTGGCGAAGGCTTCCAGCTTGTCCAGCGCACCGGCGGCTTCGAAAGCTTCGGCGTAGAGCTCCATGGCGTGCAGCCCGGTATAGCAGCCGGCGCAGCCGCAGGCATGCTCCTTCAGCCCGCGCGCGTGGGGCGCGCTGTCAGTGCCGAGGAAGAAGCGCTCGCTGCCAGACACGGCCGCGGCCACCAGAGCTTCGCGGTGGGTCTCGCGTTTGAGCACCGGCAGGCAGTAATAGTGCGGGCGGATGCCGCCGGTGAAGATGGCGTTGCGGTTGTACAGCAGGTGATGCGCAGTGATGGTGGCGGCGACCGGGCCTTCGGCGTCGCGCACGTACTCGGCCGCATCCTTGGTGGTGATGTGCTCGAACACCACCTTGAGCGCCGGGAAATCGCGGCGCAGCGGCGTCATGACCTTGTCGATGAAGACGGCTTCGCGATCGAAGATGTCGATCGCCGGATCGGTCACTTCGCCGTGCACCAGCAGCGGCAGGCCCACGCGCTGCATGGCTTCCAGGGCTGCCGCGCAGTGACGCAGGTCGGTCACGCCGGCATCGCTGTTGGTAGTGGCGCCGGCCGGATACAGCTTGACCCCGTGCACGAAGCCGCTGGCCTTGGCCGCAACGATCTCCTCGGCCGTGGTCTTGTCGGTCAGGTACAGCGTCATCAGCGGCTCGAACGCCATGCCGGCCGGCAGTGCGGCCAGGATGCGGTCGCGGTAGGCCGCGGCCTGCGCCACCGTGGTCACGGGCGGCTTCAGGTTGGGCATGATGATGGCGCGGGCGAACTGGCGAGCGGTATCCGGCAGGACGGCGGCGAGGGCGATGCCGTCGCGCAGGTGCAGGTGCCAGTCGTCCGGGCGGGTAATGGTGAGAGTCTGGGTCATGGCTTTCGTGGGCCGGCCGGCAGTCACGGCTGGCGCTTGTCAGGGATTACAGAATCAGGATGGCGCGGTAGTCATTCACATTGGTCCGCGTGGGGCCCGTCACCACGAGGTCGCCGGCGGCATCGAAGAAGCCCCAGGCATCATGCGCGTCGAGCCGGGCGCGCGCCGGTGCACCGGCAGCCTGCGCACGCGCGGGCGTGGACGGGTCCAGCAACGCGCCGGCATTGTCCTCCGAGCCGTCGATGCCGTCGGTGTCCGCCGCGATGGCGTACACATTATCAACGCCATCCAGCTCCAGGGCGAGCGACAGCAGGAACTCCGAGCACCTTCCGCCACGGGGCTTTCCAGCCGCCCCGCCACCGCCCTGCGGCAACGTGACGGTGCATTCACCACCGGAAATCAGCACCACGGGCACCGCGAATGGCGCATTGTACGCGCGTATCTCGCGCACCAGCGCCGCGTAGACTCGGGCAACTTCCTGCGCCTCGCCGGTCACCGTGTCGCCCAGTACCACCGGCTGGATGCCGCGCGCGCGGAAGTGATCCGCTGCCGCCATCAGGCTGCCGTGTGCGGTAGCGATCACACGATTCTCAACCCGCGCGAACAGCGGATCGCCGGGCTTGGGCGTTTCCGCCACTTCGCCGCGCGCACCGCGCTCCAGGTAAGCCTGCACCACCGGCGGGACCACCGCACCGTAGCGGCGCAGGACCGCCAGGGCATCGGCGTAGGTACTGGCGTCGGGCACGGTGGGACCGGAGGCGATGGCGCTGGGGTCATCCCCGGCCACGTCTGACACGATCAGCGTGGTCACCGGTGCGCGGCAAGCCTGGGCGAGGTGCCCGCCCTGGATGCGCGACAGGTGCTTGCGCACGATATTCATGTCCGTGATGGGAGCGCCGCAGCGCAGCAGCTCCTGCGTGGCGGCCTTGAGGTCCGCCATGGCGATGCCGTCGGCCGGCAGCGACAGCAGGCTGKAGCCGCCGCCGGACACCAGCACGATCAGCCTGTCATCCGGCCCGAGCTCGCCCGCCCGCGCCAGGATCTCGGCCGCGGCGCGCTCGCCAGCCTCGTCCGGCACCGGGTGGCCGGCCTCTATCACGCGCACGTGTTCGGTCGGCAGGCCGTGGGCGTAGCGCGTCACCACCAGGCCGTCGAGCTGCACCGCGCTGCTCCGGCTGGCATATGCCCGCTCCACGGCCAACGCCATCGAGGCCGCAGCCTTGCCAGCGCCTACCACCAGGGTGCGCCCGCCAGCCTGGGGCGGCGGCAGGTGGTCCGCCACGATGCTCAGTGGGTCCGCTGCCGCCACTGCGGCATGGAAGCTATCCAGCAGCAAGGCGCGCGCGTCGGCCGCGGTGGCCGGCAAAGGTTGGGCGGCCGTGCTCACAGCGCGCGCGCGATGGCCTGGCCCAGGTCCGCCGTGCCGGCCTTGCCGCCAATGTCGCGGGTCAGCGGGGCATGTTCCGGCCCGGCCGACAGCACCTTCTCGATGGCACCCAGCACGGCCGCGCCGGCTTCCGGCTGGCCCAGGTGCTCCAGCATCATGGCGCCGCACCAGATCTGGCCGATCGGGTTGGCCACGCCGCGCCCGGCGATGTCCGGCGCGGAGCCGTGCACGGGCTCGAACAGGCTGGGGAAGGTGCGGTCCGGATTGATATTGCCCGAGGGCGCGATGCCGATGGTGCCGGTGCAGGCCGGGCCCAGGTCGGACAGGATGTCGCCGAACAGGTTGCTGGCGACCACCACGTCGAACCAGTCCGGATGCTGGACGAAGTGCGCGGTGAGGATGTCGATGTGGTACTTGTCAACCTTCACGCCGGGGTAGTTGGCAGCCATGGCCTCCACCCGCTCGTCCCAGTACGGCATGGTGATGGAGATGCCGTTGGACTTGGTGGCCGACGTCAGATGCCTGGCCGGACGCTTTTGCGCCAGCTCGAAGGCGAACTTGAGGATGCGGTCCACGCCCGTGCGCGTCATCACCGTTTCCTGGATCACCACCTCGCGGTCGGTGCCGGGGAAGATGCGCCCGCCGATGCTGGAGTACTCGCCCTCGGTGTTCTCGCGCACTACGTAGAAATCGATGTCGCCCGGCTTGCGCGCATTGCCGTCGCGGTCCACCAGCGGGCTGCGGATACCGGGCATCAGCCGCACCGGGCGCAGGTTGACGTATTGGTCGAAGGAGCGCCGGAACTGCAGCAGCGAGCCCCATAGCGAGACGTGGTCGGGCACGGCGTCCGGCCAGCCCACCGCGCCGAAGTAGATGGCGTCGTACTTGACCAGGGTGTCGAACCAGTCGTCCGGCAGCATCTTGCCGTGGCGGGCGTAGTAGTCGCAACTGGAGAAGTCGAAGTGATCGAACTGCATGTCGATGCCGAACCGGCGCGCCGCGGCGTCCATCACGCGCAGGCCCTCAGGCATCACTTCGGTGCCAATGCCATCGCCGGGGATGACTGCGATCTTGTACTTGCTCATGTCTCGAGGGCCCGCTGCATGGTATGGAAATCGGGGAAAAACGCGCTGCGCTTGGCAGATAACCCGGGCAGGCCGGATAATGGAACATTCTATTGCAATCCGGCAGCCTGCTGCCGGTCCGGTGCCCGCCATGTGCCAGCTGCTCGGCATGAACTGCGCCACGCCGACCGACGTGACGTTCTCCTTTACCGGCTTCGCCGCCCGCGGCGGCGTCACGGACCACCATGCCGATGGCTTTGGCGTGGCGTTCTTCGAGGACAAGGCCTGCCGCCTGTTCATCGACAACCAGTCCGCCGGCACCTCGCCCGTGGCTGAGCTGGTCAAGCGCTACCCGATCAAATCCAAGAACGTCATTTCCCATATCCGCAAGGCGACCCAGGGCACGGTGCGGCTGGAAAACTGCCATCCCTTCATGCGCGAGCTGTGGGGGCGGCACTGGATCTTTGCCCACAACGGCGACCTGAAGGACTTCTCGCCTTTCCTCTCGGGGGTCTACCAGCCGGTCGGCGACACCGATAGTGAACTCGCCTTCTGCACGCTGATGCAGGGGCTGCGCAAGCGCTTCCCCGGCTCGCAGCCGCCGCTCAACGAGCTGTGCCACGCGCTGGCGGACATCACGCGCGAGATCACGCAGCACGGCGTGTTCAACTACCTGCTGTCCAATGGACAGGCGTTGTTCTCCCACTGCTCCACGCGCCTGTACTACATCGTGCGCCAGTGGCCGTTCTCCACCGCCCACCTGATCGATGCCGATCTGTCGATCGATTTCGCCCAGGTCACCACGCCCGATGACCGCGTGGCGGTGATCGCCACCGCGCCACTGACCGACAACGAAACCTGGACCGCCTTCGCGCCCGGCGAGCTGATGATGTTCGAGGAAGGCCGCTCGGTGATGACGCTGACGGTGCCGATCCCGCCGGAAGTCCAGGCCAAGAACGCGGCCAACAGCGCCTGCACCTAAGAGGCCATTTCAAAAAGATGCTGGCGTCGTTGCGCGGCCTTGGCCGATCCACTTGTACTGTCTGCGGCCGCGCGCCTAGCCAGAACCGCTTCGCTTCATTTTGAAACGGCCTCTAAGCCTGCGGCAGCGCCACGCGCCAAACAAAAAGGGACGCCTCGGCGTCCCTTTTTGCATCCTGCCACCCATCAGCGCGAGGAGGCAACTGCCCGCATCAGTGATGCAGGATCTTCGACAGGAACTGCCTGGCCCGCTCGGAGCGCGCTTCGATATTGCCGAAGAACTCCTCCTTGGCGCAGTCCTCGACGATCTTGCCCTGGTCCATGAAGATCACGCGGTTGGCGACCTTGCGCGCGAAACCCATTTCGTGGGTCACGCACATCATGGTCATGCCTTCCTGCGCCAGCTGCACCATCACGTCCAGCACTTCGTTGACCATCTCCGGGTCCAGCGCCGAGGTCGGCTCGTCGAACAGCATGCAGATCGGATCCATCGACAGCGCGCGGGCAATTGCCACGCGCTGCTGCTGGCCGCCCGACAGCTGGCCCGGGAACTTGGCCGCCTGGGCTTTGAGGCCCACGCGATCCAGGTACTTCAGGCCCTTCGCCGTAGCCTCTTCCTTCGAGCGGCCGAGCACCTTCATCTGGGCGATGGTCAGGTTCTCGGTGATCGACAGGTGGGGGAACAGCTCGAAGTTCTGGAACACCATGCCCACGCGCGAACGCAGCTTGGGCAGGTTGGTCTTGGGCGAGCCCACCGAGGTGCCATCCACCGTGATGTCGCCCTTCTGGAAGGGTTCCAGCGCGTTGACGGTCTTGATCAGCGTCGACTTGCCCGAACCCGAGGGGCCGCACACCACCACAACTTCGCCCTTGGCGACCTTGGTGGTGCAATCGGTCAGCACCTGGAAGGCGCCATACCACTTGGAGACGTTATTGATTTCAATCATACGGCCACCTTTTTCTGGTAACGCTTGACCAGCAGCGATGCGGAGAAACAGATAATGAAATACACCAGCCCGGCGAACAGCAGCATCTCCACGATGCGGCCGTCACGCTCGCCAATGCCGTAGGCCTGGCCAAAGAAGTCCGCCAGCGCGCTCACGTAGACCAGCGACGTGTCCTGGAACAGGATGATGCCTTGGGTGAGCAGCAGCGGCACCATGTTGCGGAAGGCCTGCGGCAGGATCACCAGCCGCATCGACTGCCCGTAGGTCATGCCCATGGCCTGCGCGGCGAACATCTGCCCGCGCGACACGCTCTGGATACCCGCGCGGATGATCTCGGAATAGTACGCCGCCTCGAACAAGGCAAAGGCAATCAGCGCCGAGGTCATGCGCAGGTCGGATGCCTGCGACAGGTTGAACGCCTTTTGCAGCAGCTGCGGGATGATCAGGAAGAACCACAACAGCACCATCACCAGCGGRATSGASCGGAAGATGGTGACGTAGCCCTGCGCRAACCAGTTCAGCGSCTTGACGGAAGACAGCCGCATCATCGCCAGGATGGTGCCCCAGACGATGCCGACCACCACCGCGGTGACGGTGATCTTGAGCGAGACCAGCATCCCCTCGCCCAGCACGTCCAGCGTGGTCGCGTTGATCGAGCTGAAATCGAATGTATATGCCATGACGTGTCCTCTTACTTGCCGCCGATGAAGCCGGGCACGCGGGTGCGGCCTTCGACCCAGCGCATGAGCAGCATGACCACGATATTGATCAACGCGTACATGATGGTCACCGCGATGAAGGACTCATACGGGCGCGCCGTGTAGTCCACCAGTTGGCGCCCCTGCGCCGCCAGCTCCAGCAGCCCGATGGTCGACGCCACAGCGG
>NZ_JBFTSF010000033.1:0-36734 GCF_056399905.1 Cupriavidus sp. 01L46 | reverse complement strand
TCGCCACACTCAGTACGCAGTTCCAGGGCGGGGCGCGCTACCTGCTCGATCATCCGCAGGAGATTCCCATCCTGTCCATGCGCAAGATTGCTGCGAATGCAGGTGTCCAGCCAGCCACCCTGGTGCGCCTGGCCCAGTTCCTTGGCTTCGAGGGCTGGCAGGCCCTGCGCGAGCTCTTTGTCGAGTCGATCCGCGGCGGCCCGCAGCCCTACGCCAAGCGTGCCAAGAAGCTGGTGCGCGAGAGCGGGTCAAGCCGGATGCTCACGGAAATGCTCGACGCCCAGCACCGCAACCTCGACCTGACCGGGGCCAACAATGCCGAGTCGATGCCGCAGGCTGCCGACCTGCTCAGCGCCGCGCCCAATGTGTATGTAGCGGGCTTTCGCTCGTGCTACCCCATCGCCTTCACCCTGCACTACGTGTATCGGCTGTTTCGCCCAACGGTGCACCTGATCCGTGGCGATGCGGGCACGCTCGAAATGGAGCTGCGCGCCCTGACGGCCAAGGATGCCGTGGTGGTCGTGAGCTTTGCGCCCTACTCGCAGGAGAGCATCCGCGTGGCCGATGCCGCGCGCGAGGCCGGCTGCCGCGTGGTGGCCCTGACCGACAGCACCGTGGCGCCGATTGCCTTGCATGCCGATTGCACGCTGCTGTTCTCCATCGACAGCCCATCGTTCTTTCCCTCCATCACGGCCGGCGTGGCGGTGGCGGAAGCCCTGGTCGAGCAGTTGCTTGCCAAGAAGGGCAAAGGCGCGATCAAGGCGCTCGAACTCGCCGAAGGCCAGCTGCACCAGACCGGCGCCTATGTCCCGGCCAGGCGGGGCTAGCTGGCCAGGCATGCGCTAGGCGGGCTGGCTGCAGCCAGCCCGCTCTCAACGCAAGGCGCTTGCCCCGCATCATCCAGGGTGGCGGCGTTCTTGACAACGGTCATGCTGGTCTCCTCCGGGTACGGGATTACTCAAACGCTTCATCGTTCGGCTGGTCGTAAGCCTTCTTGACCGCTGCGCTCATCGGGAACTCGAAATTGATGTTCTTTGGCGGCACCGGCTTGCTGAACCATTTGGCGTACAGGCCCTTGATCTCGCCGCTTTTCATCAGGCCGGTGATCACGCCGTCGACCAGCTTCTTGAACTCGGGATCGTCCTTGCGCATCATGAAGCCATAGGCTTCGAACGATTGGGGCGTGCCCACCACTTCCCACTCCGCCGGGTTCGGCGCCAGCGTTTTCGCGCCCGACAGCAGCACGTCGTCCATCATGAAGGCGGAGACGCGGCCCGATTGCAGGATCAGGAACGACTCGCCGTAGTCCTTGGCGCTCTGGATGGTGATGTTGGCCTTCTTGTCGTCGTTGAGCTTGCGCAGGATCCGCTCGGACGTGGTGCCCGCGTTGGTGACCACGGCCTTGCCGCTAAGGTCCGGGAAGTCGTGGACCGGGCCGCCCTTCCTGACCAGCAGGCGCGTGCCGGCAACAAAGAAGGTGGTGGAGAACGCCACCTGCTGCTGGCGCGCTTTCAGGTTGGTGGTGACCCCGCACTCCAGGTCGACCGTGCCGTTCTGGACCAGGGATATGCGGTTCTGCGACGTGACCGGCACCATGCGGACGTCAAGCTTGGCCAACCCCACCTGCTTCTTGACCTCGGCCACCACCTTGTCGCAGATGTCCTGCGAGTAGCCGATCACCTTCTGGTTGCTGTCGTAGTAGGAAAACGGGATCGAGGTGGTGCGGTGCCCGATCGTGATCGTTCCCGACTCCTTGATCCGGGCCAGCGTGGGGCTGGCAGCCACACCCGAGGCCTGGACCGCCCCCGCGCCAAGCATCGCTCCCAGCATTGCCAATCCGAGGCAGGTGGCTTTCACAGCTTTCATTTATCGCTCCTTGTTTAGCAGACACGCGACGGGCCATCGCGTTTGAATACTATTCACTGAGCAACAACTGTTCCATCATGGATAACCATGAAACATATGTATTTTTTACGGGAAAAATGAAGTAACAGACGCATCGCGCACCAAATAAGGCGATACAAATGGTGCATGACCGGCCTCGTTTTGAGGCATGGCGGAACCAGCAGGCCTGCGCAACCAGGCGTAGCATGTCGCGCTCGCCTCCCGCTTTTGATTCCGCCTCATGCGTTCCATGCGATCCCTGCCGCCTCTCGTGACCCTGCGCGCGTTTGAAGCCGCCGCCAGGCGCCTGAGCTTCAGCCTGGCGGGGCAAGAGCTTTTTGTGTCACAAAGCGCCATCAGCCACCATATCCAGCGCCTGGAGAGCGACCTGGGCGTGACGCTGTTCGAGCGGCGTGCCCGCGCGGTTGTGCTGACCCCCGCGGGGCAGGCGTATTACGCCAAGGTGCACACGGCGTTCGAACTGCTGCGCGATGGCACGGAGCAGGTACGGGCGCCCGGCACGGCGCGCACGACGCTGACCGTGGGGCTGCTGGCGTCGTTTGGCACGCGCTGGCTGGCGCCGCGCTTGCAGGCGTTCTCGCTGGCGCATCCCGGCATCGACCTGCAGTTGCGGCCCGATATCGGCCTGGCCGACGTGGCCGGCGGCGAGGTCGACGTGGCGATCCGCTACGGGCGCGGCGCCTGGCCAGGCGTGCAGGCGCAGCAGCTCATGCCGGAGCGCCTGTCGGTAGTCTGCGTGCCCGGACTGATCGCCGGGCCGGACCGGCCCGCCAAGCCACAGGACCTGCTGCGCTTTGCGTTTTTATCGTCGCATGCCCGGCAGCCGTTCGAGTGGGACGCGTGGGCACGCCGCTTTGGCCTGGACCTGAGCCAGGCGCAGACCGTGCATCTGCACGACTACAACATCGTGGTGGAAGCGGCGCTGGCCGGCCAGGGCATCGCCATGGGCCGCCACCGCCTGATCGCCCAGCAACTGGCCAGCGGCGCGCTGGTGCAGGCCCTGCCCGACGCGGTACTGGATGATCCCGGCATAGGCTGGTGGCTGGTCGCACCGCGCGGCGCGCTGGGCGAGGCCGCGTCGGCCTTCCGTGGCTGGCTGATGGCGGAGGCAGCCGAGGATGCGCCGGGCGGCACCTGACGCAGCGTGGTGCCGCGTGGTGCCGCTTGGTGCCACGTGGCGCCAAGCGATCACCCACGAATTAGTTTTGCTCATGTGTGGCGAGGCAAGAATTGATTGGTTTCCCGGCCGCCAAGCCGATAGGATGGGCCTTCCCAATCTCTTTCCCGCGCAACCCAAATGACCCTCTCCCTCTCCGCCCGCGTGGCCGAACTCGGGCTGACCCTCGAAGCCGCGGCCGCGCCCGCCGCCAACTACGTTTCGTTCGTGCAGGACGGCAACCAGCTCTTCATCTCCGGCCAGATCTCGCGCGAACATGGCCAGGCCGCGTACCTGGGCCGCCTGGGCGACAATATTTCGGACGAAGACGGCGTGCKGGCGGCGCGGCTGTCGGCGCTCGGCGTCCTGTCGCAGATCGCCGCCGCCACGGGTGACCGGCTCGACCGGGTGGCCCGCGTGGTGCGGCTGGGCGTTTTTGTAGCTTGTACGCCGGACTTCCAGCGCCAGAGMGCCGTCGCCAACGGTGCATCGGACCTGATGGTGCAGGTCTTCGGCGATGCAGGCCGCCATGCGCGCAGCGCCGTGGGCGTGGCCTCGCTGCCTGCCGGGGTTGCCGTGGAAGTCGAAGCGGTCATCTCGCTGACCTCGGCCTGAACCGGACGCACATCCCAGGCCCCCCCCAGGAACCCCCATGCCAGCCCCCCTCACCGCAGCCCCCCTTACCGCTGCCGCCGTCGACGCCCTGCGCGCCCTTACCCCGGGTGCGCAAGGCACCACGCATTTCAACCACGGCGGCGCCTCCCTGCCGTCAGCGGCCACGCTCGAGGCGATCTACAGCCACCTGCGGCGCGAAGCCACGCTGGGGCCGATGGAAGCCGGCGTCGCGGCGCGCGAACAAACGGAACGCGCGCGCACCCTCGCCGCGCAACTGCTCAACGCCCAGCCGGCGGAGATCGCGCTGACCACGGGCAATTCGCCMGGCTGGGGCGCCGCGTTCGCCGCCCTGGGGGCCTGGCAAGCCGGCGACCGGATCCTGGTCGGGCGCCACGAATGGGGCGGCAACCTCGCCACCATGCGCCTGACGGCGCAGCGCGCGGGCGCATCGATCGAAGTCATTCCGTCCGATAACCGCGGCGCGGTGGATCCCGAGGCGCTGGAGGCCATGCTGGACGACCGCGTGCGCCTGATTGCCCTGACCTGGCTGCCGGCCAACGGCGGGCTGATCAACCCGGCAGCGGCCATCGGAAAGGTGGCGCGGCGCCACGGCATCCCCTACTTCATCGACGCCGCGCAGGCGGTGGGGCAATTGCCGATCGATGTCGCTCAATTGGGCTGCGACGTGCTCAGCGGAGCCGGGCGCAAGGCACTGCGCGGCCCAAGGGGAACAGGCCTGCTCTATGTGCGGCAGGATTTCCTGCCCCGGCTCACACCGGCATTCGTCGACACGTACTCCGCGCCGCTGGATGCGGACGGCGAGCCGGTGCTGCGGGCCGGCGCGGCCCGCTTCGAATCGGCGGAAGCCTCGATGGCACTGCGCTGCGGCCTGGCCAACGCCTTGCAGGAAGCGCTGGAGATCGGCCTTGAGAACATCCGTGCGCGGATCGATGCCACCGCGCAGGCGCTGCGCGTGCAACTGGCCGCCATACCCGGCGTGACGGTGCTGGACCAGGGCCACGAGCGCTCCGGACTGGTGGCGTTCAACCTGGCGGGCCAGGACCCGGTGTCGGTGCAGCGCAGCCTGGCGGCGCAGGGCGTGGTGATCGGCAGCAACGGCGTCGCCTACACCCCCCTGGATATGCATGCCCGCGGACTCAGCCAGATCGCCCGCGCCTCGGTCAGCTACCTGACCACCGAGGCGGAGATCGGGAAATTGCTGGAGGGCTTGCGGGCGCTGGTGCGTTAGGGCGCCGGACCGGGCCTTTCATCGCGCAGCGCATCGCGCGATATCGAGGCCAGTCATGCTAGCCAACGCAGGCGCACGTACGATTCCCGGCAAGGCGGCGGGGCAGATGCCTCATGTGGCGCTTGGTGGCGCGACGGGCTAGGATACAGAGACCGCGGGACGGTGGACGGTGAGGCTGATGCATCGCAGCATTCGCACCCGACGTCTTCGCATCCCTACCCTATGCCAGACAAAGCCCTGTCTCCGCCAGGAACGCTAACGCGCAACCGCMTCGTCAGGCGCATCGCGATGGTCGTGGCGATACTCGCAGGCCTCGTTGCCGCAGGCTGGTACGCAACCCGGGCCAAGCCGGTAGCGGTACTGACGGCCAGGGTCGAGCAGGGGCGCGTCGAGGCCACTGTCGCCAACACCCGGGCAGGCTCGGTTTCGGCCTGCCGGCGGGCGAAACTGGCGCCGCCGGCGGCCGGACGCATCGAGGTGCTGAATATCCACAAGGGCGATCGCGTGAAGGCTGGCCAGGTACTCCTCGTCCTCTGGAACGAAGATCTGGTTGCGCGCGAGCAACTCTCGCGACACCAGTTGCTGACAGCCGCCGCGCACGTGCGCGAAGTGTGCGAACTGGCCAAGGTGGCGGCAAGCGACGCCCGGCGCTCGCGGGAACTGGTGGCGAAAGGCTTCGTCTCGCCCCAGGCGGTGGAGCGGACCGATGCCGACGCCGACTCCAGGCGTGCCGCGTGCGAATCCGCGAAGGCGCAGGTGAAGGAGGCCGGGGCGCGTATCGCCGCCTCGCGCGCGGATACTGCGCGCACGGTGCTGAAGGCGCCTTTCGACGGCGTGGTGGCCGAAGTCAACGGCGAGATTGGCGAGTACCTGACGCCCTCGCCGCCCGGCATCCCGACGCTGCCTGCCGTGGACCTGATCGACGACTCGTGCCTCTATGTATCCGCACCGATCGACGAGATCGACGCGGCACGCCTGCAGGTAGGTATGCCGGCACGGGTCACCCTGGACGCCTATCGCGGCAGGCATTTCGAGGGCAGGCTGCGGCGCGTCGCGCCCTATGTGCTGGCGCTGGAGAAGCAGGCACGCACCGTCGAGGTCGAAGTCCAGTTCGACAGTCCCGACCTTGTCCGCCATCTCCTGGTGGGCTATAGCGCCGATGTGGAAATCGTGACCGATGCCCGCGACCAGGCGCTGCGCATCCCTACCACGGCGCTGGCGTCCGGCAACCGCGTGCTGGTGCTGAACGCCGCCGGCCGGCTGGAAGCGCGCATGATCGGCACCGGGATTGCCAACGCGGAGTTCACCGAGGTGACCACGGGGCTCAGGCGCGGCGAGCGCGTCGTCACCTCGCCGGAACGGATTGGCCTCCAGGCGGGTATCGCCGCTGTCGAGGCAGAACCGGCTACCGCGGAGACGCAAGCAAAATGATCCGGCTCGACGGCATCGGGCGGACATTCGTGCTGGGCGGCGAGGCTGTGCACGCGCTTCATGGCATCGACCTGGCGGTTGCTCAGGGAGAGTACCTTTCCATCATGGGCCCATCGGGTTCCGGCAAGTCCACCTTGCTCAATATCCTGGGCCTGCTGGACCGCGCCGATACAGGGACTTACCAGTTGGGCGGCCGCGATATAACCGCTCTCCCGGACGACGAGCTGGCGCGCTTGCGGCGGGAGAAGATCGGCTTTGTATTCCAGTTCTTTCACCTGGTGCCGCGCCTCACCGCCGCCGCGAACATCGAGCTGCCGATGGTGCTCGCGGGGATGGACCCGGCCGAACGACGACGCCGCGTGGACGCACTGCTCGGCGAGTACGGCCTGCAAGACCGCGCCAGGCACCGGCCCGACGAGCTCTCGGGCGGGCAGTGCCAGCGGGTTGCCATCGCGCGTGCCATGGCCATGCGCCCGGCGATGATTCTCGCCGATGAACCCACCGGCAATCTGGACCGGCATACCGGCCAGGAAGTCATGGCGGTGCTGGAAGGCCTGCATGCGCAGGGGGCAACGCTGATCGTGGTCACGCACGACCCGGAAATCGGCGCCCGCTCCCGGCGCAGGCTGCGCATGTTGGACGGCGGCATTGCCGGTGACGAGGCGCGGCAGGACAACCATGCGGCTCACTGACGTCCTCGGTTTCACCTGGCAGGTACTGCGCGGCTACCGCTCACGCAGCCTGCTGATCCTGCTCGCCATGGGCATCGGCGTTGCCGCCGTGGTGGCGGTGAGCGCGCTCGGCGAGGGGGCACGGCTATACGTGGTGAACCAGTTCGGCGCACTTGGCACCAACCTCGTCATCGTGCTGCCCGGGCGCAGCGAAACGGCCGGCGCAGCGCCGGGGATCGTGCTGGGCGCAACCACGCGCGACCTGACGCTGGACGATGCACTCGCGCTCAGGCGCAGTCCCGCCGTCGCGCGCATCGCGCCCCTCATTGTCGGGAACGCGGATCTGCATGTCGGCGCGCGGCGGCGCGAAGCGCCGGTGCTGGGGTCCACCGCCGAATTGCTGGCGGTGCGCCATATGGCGCTAGCCCAGGGCAGCTTCCTGCCCGAGGGCGATCCGCACCACGGCCAGCCCGTGTGCGTGATCGGCACCCGGGTGGCGACAGAGCTGTTTGGCACGCGCCAGGCGCTAGGCGAGTGGCTGCGCATCGGAGACCGGCGCTTTCGCGTGATCGGGCTGCTGGCCGGCCAGGGTGAATCGCTGGGCTTCAACACGGACGAACTGGTCATCGTTCCGCTGTCCGCGGCCCAGGCCCTGTTCAACACCGACTCGCTGTTCCGCATCCTGATCGAGGCCAAGGCCCGCGAGCAGATTCAGGGCGCCAAGGCCGACGCCGAGGAGATCATTCGCCAGCGCCACGAAGGCACGCGCGACGTGACCGTCATCACACAGGACGCGGTGCTCGCCACGTTCGACCGCATCCTGCGCGCGCTCACGCTGGCGGTGGGCGGCATCGCGGCTATCAGTCTTGCCGTGGCCGGCATCCTCATCATGAACGTGATGCTGATTGCCGTGACCCAGCGCCAGCGCGAAATCGGGTTGCTCAAGGCGCTCGGCGCCACCGCTGGCCACATCCGGCTGCTCTTCCTCACCGAAGCCGTACTGCTGGCGCTCGGTGGCGTGGCCGCGGGCCTGGCTGTGGGCGAAGCCGCGTGCAGGCTTGCCGTGCAGCTCTATCCGGCGATTCCCTTCACGCCGCCTTGGTGGGCCTTGCTGGGGGCGCCGGCCATCGCCGTCGTGACCGCCATCGCCTTCGCCGTGGCACCGGCCCAACGCGCGGCAAAGCTGGATCCGGTGCTGGCCCTGTCGGGACGATGACCCATGCGCTACGCAGACTTCATCCGTTTCACCCTCGCCTCGCTGGCTGCTCACCGGCTCCGCACCTCGCTCACCGCACTGGGCATTGCCGTTGGCATCGCCGCGGTCATTTTGCTGACGTCGATCGGCGAAGGGCTGCATCGCTTCGTGATCGAAGAGTTCACCMAGTTCGGCACCAATCTGATCGGCGTGACGCCAGGCCGCACCCAGACCCACGGCGCTTCGCTCGGGTCGATCAACACCGTGCGCCCGCTCACGATCGAAGACGCCATCGCCCTGCGCCATGCCCCCCACGTGCGCGTGACCAACCCACTGGTGCAGGGCAACGCCGAAGTCGACTACCTCGGCAAGAGCAGGCGGGTGACGCTGTATGGTGTCGGGGCCAGGTTCACCGAAGCGCTGAGCATGCGCGTGGCCACCGGCCAATTCCTGCCCGATGACGATCCGCGCGCCGCGCGAACGCTGGCGGTACTCGGCGCGAGAGTGGCACGCGAACTCTTCGGCGGCGACAACCCGCTGGGCGCGCGCATCCGCGTAGGCGGTGAGCGCTATCGCGTGGTAGGCGTGATGGAAGCGAAGGGCCAGATGCTGGGCTTCGACCTGGACGATACGGTCTATATACCGGCTGGCCGCGCCCTGGACCTGTTCAACCGGGAAAGCCTGGTCGAGATCGAGGTCACCTACGATCCCACCGCTGCGCTCCCCGACGTGGAGGACGGCATCAAGCGCCTGTTGAGCGCGCGCCATGGTGCCGAGGATTTCACCGTCACGCCCCAGCAAAAGATGCTGGAAGTGTTCGGCACCGTGCTCGATGCCATCACCTTCGCGGTAGCAGCGATCGGCGCCATCTCGCTGATCGTGGGCGGCGTGGGAATCCTCACGATTCTCACCATCGCTGTGGCCGAGCGCACATCCGAGATCGGTCTCTTGCGCGCCATCGGGGCGACCGAGGCACAGGTCATGCTCCTCTTCCTTGGTGAAGCCGCGCTGCTCGCCGCCATCGGCGGCATGATCGGATTGCTGCTGGGATGGGGCATCGCGCTGGTGCTCGCGGCGGCGTTGCCGGCGCTGCCAGTCCACACACCGTGGTCCTACGCCATGCTGGCTGAGCTGGTGGCGGTGGTGATCGGTCTGGCTGCCGGCGTGCTGCCGGCACGCCGGGCGGCACGGCTTGCTCCGCAGGAGGCCTTGCGATCGGAATAGAAACCAGAACCGCAGCTTTCCCGGCTTTCAGGCCAGTGGTCCTCCGGCTGCCTGAATAGGGGTTTATGCCAGCTTCTCTCCGGCTCCGGGTTGCGGTCTACTGGAAGCGAATCAAGACGTGGCTGGAGCGTGGATTGGCACTGCTTAGCTTGCCACCATATTCCAGCCGTGGGATTCCGACTCCAGGAGACAACACCATGGTGACCAAGCAGGACGAAAGCTTCATTCTGAAGAACCTTCTCGCGCTGGCAGCAGTGGAGGCGCTCGGCGGCGCGATCGCGCTAGGGTTCGCCTTCAACCTCCTGACCTGACCGAAAGGACAACAAAGATCCTCCATCGTTGTCCGGTATCAAAGGTATAAAGAGAATCAAGGAATCAAGGAATCAAGGAATCAAGGAATCAAGGAATCATTAAAGCTCCCCGGCACTGGCTTCGATCCGGCCAGTTTTCCGGGGATCTCTGTCGTCAGGGACCCGCATTTGCGACGCTGTCCCACCGTCCGCTGCCGGCGGAACCTTGGCGCATTCAGCTCGCAAGTTCCCCGCCGGCACCACCAGGTCAGTTCAGGCTTCCCGGATTCTGCGCCGCGGCTTTCTGCTTGGCCTTGGCCGCAAAGTACGCGCCAATCTGCTTCTGCGTAATCGCGCCCTTCTTCCGCGTATCGATCTTGTCGAAGGCCTTGTAGACCTCCGGCATGCCGGCCTCGGCTTCCTCGCGGCTCAGCTTGCCGTCGTGGTTGGTATCGGCGGCAGCGAACGTCTCTGCGAATTTCGCCTTGGCTTCCTTTGGATTCATGGGGGCTTGGGGCGCCGCCTGAGGTGCGGCTTGTGGCGCGGGCTGTGGCGCGGGTTGCTGCGCGCCGACAGTGCCGGATGCAAAGAATGCGGCCAGCGTCAGGCTGGCAGTCGACAGTAGCCGTGGAATCATTGGAGTCCCCTAGAACACTTCGATGGTAAGGCCCGCCGGTCCTGCGATCGTCGGCGACCGGATGGCTTGTGCAGAGATCGGGAGCAATCGATCCCCCGGGCCCATGGCTAAGATCATCGTCGGCTTTCCGGCATTGGGGAATTTAGTTATTTCGGTAGCCGATATAAGGGTTTTGCCAGGCAGACGGTGGTGACGCGCAGCAATGCGCGCTAGCGAGTCATGGCCGGGTAGCCCCCGCATCCCGCGCCCGCCCCAGCAAAAACTCGCGCTCGCGGGTGTTGCGGGTCATGCCGGCAGCGCGCTCGAACTCGGCGCGGGCTTCGTCGAAGCGGCCGAGCTTGCACAAMAAGTCGCCGCGCACGCTGGGCAGCAAGTGGTACTTCGCCAGCGAGGACTCGGCGAGGAGCGCATTCGCCAGTTCCAGGCCGGCCTCGGGGCCGAAAGCCATGCCGACCGCCACCGCGCGGTTGAGCTCCACCACGGGTGATGGCGCCACTTCCGACAGCGCGTCGTAGATGGCGGCGATCTGCGCCCAGTCGGTATCGGCCGCCGTGGTGGCGCGGGCGTGGCAGGCGGCCAGCGCCGCCTGCAAGGCGTAGGGGCCGAGCGCCCCGTCCAGCTCTTGCGCGCGCGCCAGCGCCACCAGCCCGCGCCGGATCAGCAGGTGGTCCCAGCGGCTGCGGTCCTGTTCCAGCAACAGTACCGGGCGGCCTTGCGCGTCGACCCGTGCATGCGTGCGCGAGGCCTGGATCTCCATCAGCGCCACCAGGCCATGCACCTCGCTTTCCTCCGGAGCCAGGCCGGCCAGGGTGCGGCCCAGGCGCAGCGCTTCCTCGCACAGCGCGGGGCGCATCCAGTCGTCGCCGGCGGTGGCCGAATAGCCTTCATTGAAGATCAGGTAGATCACTTCCAGCACGGAGGCCAGGCGCGGCGCGCGCGCCTGGGGCCCGGGTACCTCGAAGGGCACGCGCGCGGCGCCGAGCGTGCGCTTGGCGCGCACGATGCGCTGGGCGATGGTGGGCTCCGGGGTCAGGAAGGCCCGCGCGATTTCCTCGGTGGTCAACCCGCCCAGCAGGCGCAGCGTCATGGCAACCCGCGCATCGGTGGAGAGCACCGGGTGGCAGGCGGTGAAGACCAGCCGCAGCAGGTCATCGCCGATGTCATCCTCGCGCGCGGCATCCAGCGCATCGACAAAATCCGGCACTACGTGGGCCTCCATCGCTTCGAGATCCTGGCCGATCTGCTCGTGCTTGCGGGCGTGCAGCGCTTGCTGGCGCAAGTGGTCGAGCGCGCGGTTCTTCGCCGTGGTCATCAGCCATGCGCCCGGGTTGTCCGGCACGCCGGTCTCGGTCCAGCGCTCCAGCGCGGCAACCAGGGCGTCCTGCGCCAGTTCTTCGGCCAGGCCCACGTCGCGCACCACGCGCKCAACGTGGGCGATGACCTTGGCGGATTCGATGCGCCAGACGGCTTCGATCGCCCGCTGCGTCGGTGTCGTCGTCGCCATGTGTTTCAAGCCGCGCTGGTCGCGCCGGGTGCCGAGGGCTCCATATACACCAACTCCCAGATATGCCCGTCGAGATCATCGAACCCGTGCCCGTACATGAAGCCGTGGTCCTGCGGCGCGCGCGGCGCCGTTGCGCCGCCGGCCACGGCTTTGGCGACCAKGGCGTCCACCTCGGCGCGGCTCTCGCAGGAGATGCAGATCAGCACTTCGGTGCTCTCGGTGGTATCGCACAGCTTGCGGGTGGTGAAGGTCTTGAAGAATGCATGCTTGAGCAGCATCGCGTGGATGTTCTCGCCGATAACCATGCAAGCGGCGTCGTCGTTGGTGAACTGCGGGTTGAAGGTGAACCCCAGGCCCTTGAAGAAATCCTGCGAGCGCTGCAGGTCGGCCACGGGGAGGTTCAGGTAGATTTGCTTATGCATGATTCGTCCTTGGATTCGATTTCGCGTGATTGGATGGAGGCTCGGCGGGTTGCCCCGCTCAACGGGCCACCGGCGCCTCGGCCAGCGTCTTCAGGTTGACCAGCCCTTGCTCGAAATCCTTGCCCACCATCTTGTCCATATTGAAGACCAGGTGCACCAGCTTGGCAAAGTACGGCACGGCGCCTTCCATCGACCATGTCACCTTGGTGGCATCGGCCTGCGGCCTGAGCGTGAATTCGGCGATGTTGTGCGCCTCGAACGGCTTGATGAAATCGAGCCGCATCGTGACCTTGGCGGCCGGCACGGTTTGGACGATTTCCATGCTGCCCACGCCTACCTTGTCGCTCTCCCAGGCGTAGGCGGCGCCCTGCCCGCTGCGCGTGGCGCCGTAGGTGCCCTTCAGGGACGGGTCCTTCTTTTCATAGGGATTCCACTGGTTAAAGTTGTGGAGGTCGTTGATGAGCGCGAACACGCGCTCCGGCGGCGCCTTGACGCTGGCGCTGCGCTCAACCCGGAAGGTATCGGGCCGCGTGGCGGCGTAGATCAGCAACAGGGCAATGGCGGCGAATGCGGCGAGCAGGATGGGCTTGAGCATGGTGTCGGGATCCGGCAAAGGTTGGGGTGGGCTCGGGTGTGATCGGGTGGAATCGGGTGATCGTGGGATGGTTGGCTCAGTGCTGGCCAACGTCCAGGTCGCGAAAGCGCTCCACCGCAGGGCTCGGCGCGAAGTCCTCCAGCTCGAACAGCTGCCGTACCTCGATCTCRCCGTCGGCCATATCGCCATGCGGCGACGGGAAGCGCCGCGCCCATTCCATCGCTTCCTCGCGGCTGCGCACCTGGATCAGCGTGTAGCCCGCCACTATTTCCTTGCTTTGCGCAAATGGCCCGTCGATGACGGTGCGCTGACCGCCGGCATAGCGGATGCGCCAGCCGGCGGAAGTGGGCTTGAGCCCGGCGGCGTCGAGCAGCACGCCCGCCTTGGCCAGCTGCTCGTGATACGCCGCCATCGCGGCGAAGAGGCTTTCGTCCGGCATCGCGCCGGCTTCACTGCCTTGCGTGGCTTTCACCAGGATCATGAATCGCATCGCGGTTCTCCTTAGCTTGAGGTGGCTGGTTGTCGGTGGTGAGCCATGGCGGCGGCACGCCGCTGCCATCTCGTTGACTCTTACCGGTACGACGAACCGCGCGCCGCCAGATCGACATCCTGTGCAAAAAAACCCGCAAACCAAGGGTAACTACCTAGATGAAGCCTTGCATCCCCATCCGCTTGCAGCCTTACAGGAAGCAAGGCCCGACCTCGCGGACCTCCACGGTGCACCATGCCGCGGCGGGACACTCGGCGGCGATGGCAATGGCCTCGTCCTGCGTGGCGCAGTCGAGCAGGAAGTAGCCGCCGATCATTTCCTTGGCCTCGGCAAAGGGGCCGTCGAGCAGGTCGCGGCGGCCTTCGCGCACCTGCACGCGCACGCCCTTGGCCTGCGACGTGAGCGAGTTGACGCCCAGCAGCAGCCCGCGCTCATTCAGGCCTTCGGCAAAACGCTGCATGCTGGCGTAAGCCTGGCGCCCTTCTTCCGGGGAACGCT
Source organism: Cupriavidus sp. 01L46 (assembly GCF_056399905.1). Classification (NCBI taxonomy): domain Bacteria; kingdom Pseudomonadati; phylum Pseudomonadota; class Betaproteobacteria; order Burkholderiales; family Burkholderiaceae; genus Cupriavidus; species Cupriavidus sp. 01L46. The sequence goes on along the minus strand of NZ_JBFTSF010000033.1, from coordinate 22,852 downwards.
CGGTGCGCTGGCCAACGGGTTCGACGATCAGCAACATGTACGACATAGGGTCTCCGCTTTGTTCTGCGCATTTTTGGGAATGGATTACCGCCCACATCCTGCACGCCTCGGCCGCCGGCCGCAAGCGGCCGGTGCGCCACATATGGACGGCAGAAATGCTTGGCCGTTAATTGCGATGATCGAACGTTCGCCAGCCATGRCCTATCCGGGCGGACAGTTTAATATGTCGACCTTGCGCCACCCGGCACCCAACACCTTCCCATGACCGCATCGCGCCAGCCAACCAACCATCCCTCGTACTTCATCGAGGGCGACACCGTGATCTGGTCGCACAACGACCGGCCGCTCTGGGCCAAGGACGGCAGCCCGCTGCCCATTGCCCATCCGCAGGCGTTCCGCTGCATCGCCGGGCGCTGGTTCACCGACGGCGAGCACGTCATCGTGCAGGCCCAGCAAGGCAGCGGCGCGGCCTGGTACTACTTCTACCGGATCGAAAACGCCGACATCGCCACCTTCGAAGTCCTCAACGAGCGCTACGCCCGCGACGCGCGCCAGGCTTACTTCATTACCGGCAAGACCATCCGCACCCGCAGCCCGCAGGCCTTCCGGCCGCTGGTCTACCAGGACTGGCGCTGGCCGGAGAACGGCCCGCTGGAGCCGGTGACCTGCATGCATGACTACTACGCCGTGGACGCCGAGTCGGCCTACTTCAACGGCAAGCGCGTAACCGGCGCGGATGGCGCCACCGTGGTGGGCTTGCCGGGCAACTACATTGCCGATGCCGGGCATGTGTATTACTTCGGCCAGCGCATCGAAGCCGACCGCGCCAGCCTGGTGGTAGCGCCCAGTGGCGACGGCCCGCTGCGCATGACCGACAAGCTCGGCCCCATCGACAACGGCCAGCGCATGACCGCGCTCGACCACTGCCAGGTGGAGCACTGGCGGGACTTCTTCACGGCCCTGCCCGCGCTGCAGGACTACTGGTGGCACCGCCTGCAGGCGCCCGCCACGCCAGCCACGCCGGCGCAAGAAGTGGAATACGACGGCCATCGCCTCGCCGGGCTCGATCCCGCCACCTTTGCCGCGAGGGAAATGCCCGTTGGCCACGGCCTGACCGGCGTGTTCTGTGGCGATGCGCATGGCATCCACTGGCTGCACCGGTACGCCGACGACCCGTGCGAGCTGACCTTGCTTTCCTCGCGCCCGATATCCAGCCTGGAAACCTTGGGGGATGGCTATCTCAGCGACGGCGTCACCGTGTTCTACGCGCCGAACCATTATCAAACGCCGCAAGCCCTGCGCAAGGTCGATCCCGCCGGGTTTACCGTGCTGCACGGCCCGTGGGCCCGCGATGCCAGCCGTGCCTTCTATCGCGGCAAGGCCAAGAAAGGCGTGAACCCGGATGCCTTGCGCATCGCAGGCTGCTACGCGTGGGACGACGCGCAATTGTTCTGCGACGACAAGCCGCTCACGGTAGCCGTGCCGCACGATACGCTGCAGGTACCGCACCCTGGCTTCCTGCTGGCCGGCGACCAGTTGTTCTTCGGGCGCCGGCCGGTCTCGGCCAAKCGCGTGCATCTGCCCACACTGGAGTTCCTTGACGCGGACTTTGCGCGCGACCGCAAGCACGCCTATATCATTGGCTATGTGAACCTGGTCGCCATCGACGGCGCCGATCCGGCCAGCTTCCGCGTGCTGGAAAACGGCCGCGCCGCCGATGCGGTGCGCGAGTACGACGCGGYCGCACTGAAGCAAGCGAGCGCACCGGCAACCGACTAGCCGCTGAACCTCATCGGTACAATGGCTCGGACATGGGACGCGAGCTATTTCCTGACCCCGATGCCATCATGACCCAGGCTTATTCAGAAACCGTCAGCCGGATCCTTGCTGCCCATCTGCAAAGGCGTGTCCAGCCGGCTGCGTCCGCCTGCCCTGCCGCCACCCCGCCGCTGATCGTGCACCAGCATTTCACCGTCGCGAACGAGGCGGTGGCGCTGCAGCTGCCGGCCTGGCGCGACTATGTCGGCCGCATACTCGATGTCCCGGTTTCGCGCGCGCAGGTTGCCGGCGGCTTCCGGGGCGAGCTCGATACCTATGTGCTCAAGGACCTGACCTACCTGGACAGCCGCACCGATCCGGTGGGCCAGATTCGCACCACCGCGCGCATCTCCACCGACAGCGTGCGCGACTACGTCTTCCATGTGGCCGTGGACGGGATCGCCGAAACGGTGACGGACTTCACCCGGCAGCGCAAATCGGCCCAGTTCGTGCCGGGCATCCTGGCGCTCGACATGAACCAGCCGATGCACATGCACCGCCCCACGCGCGCACGGGTGCTGGCCTTCTTCGTGCCGCGCGCCGCGGTGGAGGCGGCCATCCCCGATGCCGAGTCCATCCATGGCCGAGTGGTGACCTATACCTCGCCGCTGACGCGCCTGATCTTCGATCACGTGACGGCGCTCTGCCGCAACCTCCCGGCACTGTCCGAGGCCGATGCGGAAAAAACCATCCGCGGCTGCGCGCACCTGATCGTTGCCGCATTCGGCAAGCAGGCGCGCCTTGCCGGCAACGCGCGCGCGGCCGCCCGCGCCGCCATGCTGGAGCGGGTGCAGCGCTACGTGCAGGCCAATCTGCACCAGGAGAACCTCTCGCCCGAGAGCATCCTGCAAGCGTTCGGGCTGCCGCGCCCAACCCTGTACCGGATGTTCGAGCACGAAGGCGGCCTTGGCGCGTATATCCGCAACTGCAGGTTGCGCTCGGCGGCCGACGATCTCCTGCGCCTTGCGCACATCAGCATCGGCGAGATCGCCTATGGGGCCGGCTTCAACAGCGCCTCTGACTTTACCCGCGCCTTCCGCCGGGCCTACGGCGTGTCCCCGAGGGATTTCCGGGGATTCTGAGCGCTGGCGACGGCGCCAACGGCCACGGGATGCAACAGGACGGGCCGCATGCGCCATATGTCACGTAACCGTCATGCGCGCGCCATACAATCGGCGGCTTCCCAATAGTCCGAATGCCCTGGCGATGCCTGACGTTCCGGTTGACTCACACTTGGCTCGTTCCCGCTTCCGGCAGCCCTGTGCCGAGGATCTCTGCGTCACCACGCCATCGGTGACCACGGAACAGAACAACCAGGAAGTCCTCGATGTGTTCGGCAAGCACCGGGACCTTGCCAGCTTGCCGGTGACCGAGAACGACACGCCGATCGGCCTGATCAATCGCGCGATCTTCATGTCGCAGATGAGCAAGCCCTATCACCGTGAGCTGTACAACCGCAAGAGCTGCATCGCCTTCATGGACAAGGAGCCGCTGGTGGTCGATGCCGCGATGAGCATCGAGGCCCTGACCTTCAAGGCGGTGGAGTATGGCGAAAAAGCACTTGCCGACGGCTTCATCATCGCGCGGGACGGCCGCTTCCTTGGCATCGGGCATGGCTTGCAGCTGATGCGTGTGGTCGCGGACATGCAGGCCGAGAAAAACCGCCAGATCATGCACAGCATCGACTACGCCAGCACCATCCAGCGCTCGATGCTGCGCCCCTCGCGCGAGGCGCTGGCCAGGACGCTCGGCGACGCGGGCCTGGTGTGGGAGCCGCGCGATGTGGTTGGCGGAGATTTCTATCACTTTGCCGCGTTCGAGGACGGCTGGTTTGCCGCGCTGGCCGATTGCACGGGCCACGGCGTACCGGGCGCGTTCCTGACCCTGATCTCCTCGTCCATCCTGATCCAGGCCATCGAGCAGCGCGGCCCGCGCGACCCCGGCGCGCTCCTGATGGCGGTGAACCGCGGCATCAAGCAGATGCTCGGGCAGCTCGATGGCGATGATGAAACGCCTGGCTCGAACGACGGCATGGATGCGGCGTTCTTCTGGTTTGACAACGCCAGCCGCCGGCTCGTATTCGCCGGCGCCAAGAGCGCCTTGTTCGTGCTCCAGCCCGGCGAGGAGGAAGGCGAGATCGTGGACGGCGAGCGCATGGGTGTCGGCTATGTGGATACCGACCTGGACTTTGCCTGGCAGAACCGCCTTATCCAGACCCAGCCGGACAGCGTGGTGTTTGTGACCACCGATGGACTGATCGACCAGATCGGCGGCCCCAAGGAAATCGCCTTTGGCAAGCGCCGCATCCGCGAAGCGATCCGTGGCAGCCGGCACGCCTCGGCGGCGCAGATCAACGAGGCCGTGCTGGACCAGTATCGCGCGTGGCAAGGCCATCACCGCCGCCGCGACGACCTCACGTTTTTCTGCTTTCGTGTTCAATAGTCCTGCAATGGCCTGCTATAGCACTGAGATGAACGGTAATTCGATTGACCATGAATATGGGCCATTCTTTGAAATGGCCCGGGAACGCAACGTGATCTTCTACTACGTCGGCTACTTTTCCCAGAACATCATCGCGGCGATGTCCGATGCGGTGCGGCTGCAACTGACGGTGAGCGGCGTCGACGGCTCGACCCGGCGCAAGCTGTTCTCCTCGTTCGTGGAGATGGCGCAGAACATCGTCCACTATTCGTCCGACGCGCTCACGCCGCCCACCCAGGACACCAACCAGCTGCGCCATGGCTCGGTGTGCATCTGCATGGTGGAAGACCGCTACCGGCTGATGTGCTCCAACCCGGTGGCGATCACCCGCGTGGGGCAACTGCGCGCCGCGCTGGAACCATTGCGCACCATGACGCTGGACCAGATCAAGCAGGCCTACAAGGAAACCATGCGCGCCGAAGCGCCGGAAGGCAGCAAGGGCGCCGGCCTGGGATTCCTGACGGTAGCCCGCGATGCCAGCGCGCCGCTGGAGTACAGCTTCCAGCCCATCGACGCAGACCCGGTATCGACGATGTTCTTCCTTACCGCCACCATCTGAATCACTGAACGGGATCGAAAGGGAAACTGATGGAAAACCTGTTCATAGCCGCCACACCGACCTCGCCCGAGGTGAGCTTTGATTTCAAGCAGCACACGCTCTGCCTCAAAGGCGAATCCTATCCGGAGAACGCCGCGGTGTTCTACGGCGACGTGATCCTGCGCCTGCGCAAATACCTGGCGGCCTGCGAGGACACCGAAGTCACCGTGCACGTGGCGCTGACGTACTTCAACAGCTCCAGCACCAAGGTCCTGTTCGGCATGTTCGACGCCATGAACGATGCGGCCGACAAGGGCAACCGGGTCATCGTGCACTGGTATCACGACGTGGACGACGACACGATCCTGGAATTCGGCCAGGACCTGCACGCCGACTTCCCCGCCATCGATTTCCTCGACCACGCCACCACGGCGAGCTGACCCGCGCATGTCCGAGCCAGATCTCTTCGAGTCGGAAACCAGCGTCCTGGCGGGCGCCAGGGCAGTATTCGGCAATCCCGATGCCGGTGCCCAGGCATACCGCGACACGCTGGGCGAGCTGATCGGCTACTACGAGCGGCTGATGCGCGAAACCCGGCGCCTGATACGGCGCAGCGACCGCGAAGAGCTGGAAATGAACCGGCTCAACCATCGCCTGCAGGACCTGGCCCGCGAGCTGGAATTCCGCGCCACGCGCGACACGCTCACCGGCGCGCTGAACCGCGGCGCCATCATCGAGCGGGCCGGCGCGGTGCTGGCCGGGGATAGCCTGGCGTTGATCGTGCTCGACATCGATCACTTCAAGCGGGTCAACGACTCGATGGGCCACCCTGTAGGCGACACCGTGATCCGCGGCGTCGTCGACTGCCTGGAGCGGTCGGTGCAAGGCACGGGCGTCATCGGCCGGGTGGGCGGCGAGGAGTTCGCTGCGCTGCTGCCGGCGCGCGCGCTGGACGCCGCTGTCGAACTGGCGGAGCGCATGCGGCTGCATATCGAGCAGCATGTGTTTCCGGTCAAGGCTGGGCTGCAGGTGACAGCTAGTTTCGGCGTGAGCTGGAGCCCCCCTGGGACGAGCTTCGAGCAGGCCTATGCGCGCGCTGACGAGGCGTTGTATCAGGCCAAGCGAAGCGGGCGTAACCGGGTTGTCAGTTTGCTGGAGGGCGAGCTGGTGGTGCCGTTGCATTGAGGCGCCGCGCCGGTCGCGTTCACGCAAAACGAGAAGCCACAACATGCCGCGGCGCGCTCCACGGCCCCTGCGGCCCGCTCAGCTCACCGGGTTGGCCTGCACCGCCAGCGGAAAACCGGTATCGAACGTGGTCCGCACATCCAGCCGCTGCTTGAGCAGCCCTGCCTTCAGGTAGAAATCCGCCGTGCGCTGCTGCTCGGCAATCACTGCCGCATCGATGTTGCGCCACTGCGTACGGCGCCGCTCGAACTGCAGCCGCGCGGCCTCCGGCGGGATGCCGATGATGCGCGCCAGCGCCGCGGAGAAGCCGTCCACATGCTGGTACGACCACACCTGGGCGCGCACCACGCGCTGCAGGAAATCKCGCAGCACCTCGCGCTTGGCGGCCAGCGCGCTGTCCGTCGCCGCCAGATAGCTCAGGCCGGACCACAGCCCGCGCCCGCTCACCAGCACGCGTGCATGCCCGCTGGTCTCGGCCAGCGCAGTGTACGGCTCCCATGTGGCCCACGCATCGATCGAGCCGTTGACCAGCGCGAGCTTGGCGTCCGCCGGCGGCAGGAAGCGCAGGCTGGCGTCCTCGGGCTTCAAGCCGGCCGATTCGAGCGCCTTCAGGGCGACGAAGTGACCAATGGAGCCACGGTTGGTGCCGATGTTCTTGCCGCGCAGGTCTGCCGCCGTCTTCAAGGGCGAATTGGCGCGTACCAGCACGGCAGTGCCGAACGGGTCCGAGCGGTTGGCGCCGATGATCCTGATCGGCGTGCCGGCGGCCAGCGCGAAGATGGCGGGCGCATCGCCGATCGGGCCGGAATCCACCGCGCCGGCGTTCAGCGCCTCGGCCAGCGGCGCGGCGGCGGGAAACTCCGTCCACTGGATGTCGTAGGCCAGGCCCTTGAGTTCGCCTGCGCTTTCCAGCAGGGCGCGCAGGCCGCCCTTCTGGTCGCCGGCCTTGAGCACGGGGCGGCCCTGGGCCGACACGGAAAACGGCAAGGCGCCGCTGGCCGCCGCCAAGGCGCCATAGCGCAGGAATTGTCTTCGGGATGCCGTCATAATGCCGCTCGCCATCCCCTTCAGGCTGCCTTGCGGCCAGCACCGGAACCAGCGCCGGCCGCGGCCTCGCGCTGCGCCACCAGCTCGCGCACGCGGGGAATCAGCGCGCGGCCGTAGTCCACCGCATCTTCGAGCGGATCGAAGCCGCGGATCAGGAAGGTGGTCACGCCAAGGTCGTAGTAGTCCAGCAGCGCGTCGGCGACTTGCTCCGGCGTGCCCACCAGCGCGGTGGAGTTGGAGCGCGCGCCGGTGAGCTTGGCGATCTCCGTCCACAGGCGCTTGTCCACGCGCGGCCCCCTGTCGGCGGCGGCCAGCAGGCGGCGCGCGCCTTCGCTTTGCTGCGGGCCGCCCTGCCCCAGGCCAGCCGCCTCGCGCAGGCGGCGCGTTTCTTCGAGGATGGCATTGGCGCGTGCCCATGCCGCCGTCTCGGTTTGCGCCAGGATCGGCCGGAACGAGACCGAGAAGCGCACCTGCCGCCCATGCGTGGCCGCCTCGGCGCGTACCCGCGTGGTGATGTCGCGGACCTGCTCGAGCGATTCGCCCCACAGTGCGTAGACATCGGCATGACGTCCGGCGACTTCAATCGCCGCGTCCGAAGCACCGCCGAAGAAGATCGGCACGTATGGCTTCTGGGCCGGCTTCACTTCGGAGAAGCCCTGGGTGAAGCGGTAATACCTGCCTTCGTGGTCGAACGGCTTGTCCTGCGTCCAGATGCGCCGCAGGATGCCGAGGTATTCGTCGGTGCGCGCATAGCGCTCGTCATGGCTGAGGAAATCGCCGTCGCGCTGCTGCTCGGAATCGGAGCCGCCGGAGATGAAGTGCACGCCAAGCCGGCCACCGCTGAACTGGTCGAGCGAGGCAATCTGCCGGGCCGCCAGCGTGGGCGCGGTAAAACCCGGCCGGTGCGCCAGCATGAAATGCACGCGCTCGGTCACGGCAGCCGCATAGGCAATGGTGAGCGTAGCGGACGGGCCGGTGGAGTGATGCGGCACCAGCACGCGGTCGAAGCCGGCGTTCTCATGCGCTTGCGCAAACGCCCGCACATAGTCGCGATCCACGACCGGTCCGCTGGCCGGATGGATCTCCGACTGCTTCTGGCTCTGGATCATGCCAATGATTTCCACGCTCATCGTAGGCTCCTGTTCCTGGTTTGCGATGATTTGAAGCGGCCGCGCGGGAGATGCGCGCCGTATCGCCAAGACATGAACATACGCCGAGGATGGGCGATCCTTAAAGGAAGAAGAACGAGTGAAGATATGCGGTTTTGCGCGGTAGCCCGCAGCGCGGCTGACCTGGCGCTTAGATTTCCGTGCCCACCCCTCATCTCAAAATCATCGATTTTTTKAAATCACACCACTCATGTATTGATTTAAATCGCGCAGATCATTAATCCTCCAAGGGTACGGCGATAGCTTTACGCCATTCTCTTTCAAAGTTCTTGGAATCAAGTCTCCATTTGGACGAAGTATTACCGATGATACAATAACGCCCGGATATTCATTTAGCCGTTTTTTGAAAGCGGATGTTGTAAGATCAGGCGTAGGAGGATTGCTCTTATTAGCCAATGGTCCCGTTCCTTTGAGATCTACTCCATGGCACATGGCACATCTCTGTGAATAGAGATTTTTCCCATTGACATTATCCGCGAAGGATAGTGATGCTTGAGTTAGCGATAAAATTCCCAGCGAAGCGATGAATAATATTTTCATTTTTCCTTGTTGTATAAATCAGATCTGATTAAGGGGGCGATTTAGCGCCCCCTCCTCTTGATTGACGCGGCCTCTGATTAGCCGGCAGCCGCGCTCTTCAACCCGTCCGACACGCCTTGTGCCGAGTCTTTGCACCACTGCCTGGCGCCGAGCGGGCTGTTTTCAATCCCATCTTCCTTGCCGTCCGGCATCAGCACGTTACCGCGCAGCCCCGCGGCCTCGCTGGCCTCGCCACCGCTTGTATCTACCCCGGGGATCCCCGCGATCAGGCTGACCATCTTCCTGGCGTTCTTGACACTGTCGGCTTTCAGGAAGCCCTTCCCGACACAGTAGCTGGTGAGGCCGGCGACGTTGCGGGACATGTCATACATGCCCTTGAGCACAGCCGGGTCTGCTTGCGCATGCGCCGGAGCGGCAAGCACGATCGTGCTTGCCGCCATCAGGATTGCCGATATCTTCTTGTTCATCGTTCTCTGTGTTTCCCATCATTGGTGCCCGGCTTCAATTAGCCGGCTTTGCCAAGTATACTTGCAGTCACATCAGGCTTCATGGCCTGCCGTTAAATCGGACCCTTCAGGGCTCGCTTTCTTATTGACCGGACTGACAATCCCTACCTTTTTCCTCGCTCTGCATGGCTCTTCGATTTCGTCCCGTCCCCCGCGCTTTTTCGGCCTTGCTTCTCTGCGCCGTCGCCGCCTCGCCCCATGCCCTGGCCAATGAATACGTCCTGGTCCCGATCACCGGCAGCGAGCAGGAGACCAGGGAGGCTTCCGCGCTGGAACCAGCCGTGGCCCGATTCGCCGGCCTGGCTTCCGGCTCCTATTACTGGGAGGATGGGCTGCTGGCCGAACAACTGCTAACCGGCCTGGCATCGCGCCCGGACAGGTTCGAGCAGGCGCTGCCCGGTGGCCAGCGCCTGCTGGCGTCGCGCCGGGAGTTTTCCGACGGCGCCGAGCGCGCGGCCGTGCTGGTCGACGCGCGCGGCGACGTGCTGGCCGCGGCGCTGGTGCACCGGCAGTGCGGCAAGGAATCCATCTGCCAGGACAGCCAGCATGCCGTGCTGTCGGTCTTCCTGCGGCCCGGCTTCGGGCGCGCACAGGCGCAGCCGCTGGTCGCGTGGAGCCAGGATGTGCCCAAGGCGCTGAAGCTTGGCAGGGGCGAGACGATCGCCACGGTGGAGACCATCACGCTGGATGCCAGCCGCACTGGCGCCAGCCCGGTCCAGCGCCCCACGGGATTCCCACCGCAGGTGCCGCTGTACCCGAGGGCCATCCTCTATCGCACCGGGCAGAATGCCTTGAGCGACGCCCGGGCCAGGCGCGTGGTGCGGCTGCAGACCACCGATAGCATTGAGCAGGTGCTGGCCTTCTACAAACGGTTGTCGCCGCCGATGGGGCAGTTGGAGACTGGCAAGAATGACAACAGCGGCTACGTGAGCGGCAAGCGCAAGGGCGTGGCGTTTTCCGTCGAGGCGCAGCGCAATGAGCACTTCCCGAGCCTCACCAACGTGGAGGTGGAGATCGCCGACTGACCGCGGCGAGGACGATGCGGGAGTCATTTCAAGCCGGTCGCCGCCGTTGCCGACGGCCCCGCTTCGATCGCCCCAGCATTACCAAGTATACTTACGGTCACATCGGGCTTCGCAGCCTCCCGTCAAAACGGACCCTGCCGAGCCCGTTTCCTTGTTTATCGGATTGCCGGATTGCCGGATTACCGGACTGACAATCCCTACCATTTTTCCTCTCCTTTTTCCTTTCCGCATGGCTCTTCGATTTCGTCCCGCCTCCTGTGCAGCGCTGGCATTGCTGCTTTCCACCCTCGGCGCCGCGCCCCTTGCCCTGGCCGCGGATGCCGTCCTGGTCCTGGACACCAGCCACCAGCAGGAAACCCGGGAAGCCCCCGCGCTGGATCTCGCCATCACCCGGTTTGCCGGCAATGCGTCCGGTACTTACTATTGGGAGGACGGCCTGCTGGCCGAGCAGATCCTGTCGGGGCTGCAGTCGCGCGCCAACCGGGCCCAGCAGGAACTGCCCGATGGCCAGCGCGTGCTGTCGTCGCGCCGCCAGCTATCGCAAGGCGCCGAACGCGCGGCCGTGCTGGTAGACGAGCGCGGCGACGTGCTGGCCGCGGCCCTGGTGCACCGCGAATGCGGCAAGAATGGCTGCCAGGACGACCAGCACGGCCGGCTGTCCGTCTTCCTGCGGCCCGGCCTCGATCGCGCCAAGGCTCAACCGCTGGTGACGTGGAGCCAGGACGTGCCCGAAGACCTGGAGACCGACCCCGGCGAGAAGATCGCCAAGGTGGAGACCATCACGCTGGATGCCGCCAACACCACGGCCAAGCCGGTCAAGCTCCCCAAGGGATTTTCGCCGCAAGTGCCGCTGTACCCGCGGGCCATCGTTCATCGCACCGCGCAGGATGCGCTGAGCAACGCCAAGGCCAAGCGTGTGCTCAGGCTGCAGACCACCGACAGCATCGAGCAGGTGCTGGCCTTCTACAAGCAACTGACGCCGCCGCTGCAGGATGCCGCGTCCGACCTGGAGGGCAACACCGGCTTCGTGGTGGGCAAGCGCAAGGGCGTGGCGTTTTCCGTCAACCTGAAGGAGGACAAATACTTCCCGACCATCACCAACATGGAGGTCGAGATCGGCGAGTGATCCGGCTGCCGGGCGGCGAGCGGCGGCGAGCGGCGGATTACATGCCGTTGTCGCCCTCCACCTTGCCGATCGACGCCTTGATCCCGACAGCGGTGCGCAAGCCCTTGACGGAATACGTTTGCGTTTGCGCCTGCGCTTGGTCCTCCGGCATGCGCATCCACAGTTGCGCGAACAGCCCGTCCTTGGGTGAATAGCCGCCAAACCAGTCGACCAGTTGCCCGACGTAGCACTGGCGCCCCACCCAGACGGGCATGTCTGCCACGATTTCAAAGGTGTAGTGGCCCGGGCCGTAGCTGTAGTAGACGCCGCGGTCATCGCCCTTGACGGTGTCCGGAACCGGGCAAAGAGGCTTGTCCATGGTGCCGGCATCACGGGCCACCGCGCTGCTCGCCTGCCTAAGCGCGCGCGTCAGGGCGGCATGCAAGGTGCTGTCCAGCGTGGTCGATGATCAGATCGCGCTGGCCGTCGCCGTCGATTTCCATCAGCGTGTAGGAAGCGTTGCCGTTCTCCCCGCCGCCTTCGATGCCCGAGGCCAGCAAGGCGCGCCATTCGTCGCTGGTGACGCCTGGGGGGCGTGTCGCCGGGAAATGCGCGTCGTCGCCCGTTTGCTTGTCTTCTTTCACGTTGGCGAACGTTGTCATGCCCGTCTTGATGCGGATCGCATCGAGGGCCTTCTCTAGCGGGAACACCGGCTCGGTCTTGCGCATGGCTTCCACCGCCTGGCGCAGGTCCTCCAGCGCCTGCCGGTCCACGCTGTCCGGCTTGTAGGCGGCGGCTTCGCGCAGCTGCGCCCGCAATGCCGCAAGGCGCTCGTCATATCGTGCCTTGATGCAGCGCTTGTCCGCGCCACACTGATCCCGGGTCTTCAGCTACGCAAGCTGGGCTTGCCGTAGCGCGGCGCGCTGCGGGGCCTGGGCGCCGGCGAGCTTGCCATACACGGCCGAGAGCTTGCCGTCGAGCTTGCGCAGATCCGCATCGGCGCAGATCGCGACCTCCGTGCCGCTCGCCGCGCGGTCGCATTGCATGCCGGCCTGCGCAGCCTGTGCGGCAGGGACATACAGCGCCAACAAGGCGACCAGCGACGAGACATTCCTGATGTTTACATTCACAACGCGCGTTCTCTTCTGAGTGGTTCCAGCCTGGAAAGGCAAGCAGGCACTGCCCCCTCAACAAGCGAATATGKAAGCGCAATATGCTTCTTTGTGCCGATGCGCACCGGCCGGTAGTCTAGCAAGTCCTTGTTCATGGCAAGCCCGCCGCTACCTGCTCTATGCCTCAAAGCTTCTCCGCGCTGCCCGATGGGGCCATCCCGCTCCACGTGGCGGCACCGCAAACGCTTGCGGCCTTGCTGGAACAACTGCCGCCGGTGCAAGCACAGTGGGCACGCGCAACCGGCTTCGTCCCGTTGCCTGGCAAGACCTTGTTGCTGCCGGATGCCGATGGCGCGCTGGCGGGCGTGATCGTCGGCGCCGATCCGGCCCAGCCGTTGTGGCAACTGGCGGGCCTGCCGAAGCAGTTGCCGCCAGGGCGCTATGCAATCGCCGCCGCGCAGGATGAACCGCCGCTGGCCGCGCTCGGCTGGGCCATCGGCGCCTTGCCCGCGCGCTGGGACGACACGGTGGACGACACAGTGGACGACGCGGCGAGCGGCGCTCAAGACCTCGCGCAACTGGTCGTGCCACAGGCCACGCAGCAAACCCTCCAGCCCCTGGCCACAGCCATCGGCCTGGTACGCCGGCTGGTCAACACACCGGCCAACGTCCTCGGCCCCGCACGCCTGTCGGACGCAGTCCGCGCACTGGCGCAGGCGCATGGCGCCGAGTTCCGGGAATGGATTGGCGACGCCCTGCCGGATGCGGGCTTCCCGCTGGTCCACGCCGTCGGCCGCGCGGGCGCCCAAGCGCCGCGCGTGGCCACGCTGCATTGGGGCGACCCGGCTGCGCCGCGCGTGGTGCTGGCCGGCAAAGGCGTGTGCTTCGATTCAGGCGGGCTGGATATCAAGCCGGCGCAGGGCATGCGCTGGATGAAGAAAGACATGGGCGGCGCGGCCCACGCCATTGCGCTTGCGCAACTGGTGATGCAGGCGCGCCTGCCCGTGCGGCTGACCCTGGTGGTGCCGGCCGTGGAAAACGCCATCGGCTCCGGCGCGCTGCGCCCAGGCGATGTGATCCGCGCTGCCAATGGCACGTCGGTGGAAATCGAAAACACCGATGCGGAGGGCCGGCTGGTGCTGGCCGATGCCCTGCATCACGCGCTGGGCGAGCGGCACGCGCCCGCCGCCATCGCCATCGACCTGGCCACGCTGACCGGCGCGGCCCGCGTGGCGCTTGGGCCGGAGCTGCCMGCGCTGTTCAGCAATGACGATGCCCTTGCCGCCGACCTGCTCGCGCAGGCCCAGCGGCTGGCCGATCCGCTGTGGCGCATGCCGCTGTGGCAGCCCTATCACGCCATGCTGAAATCGTCGTTCGCGGATACGCAGAATGCCGCCGCCGCGCCGCTGGCCGGCGCCATTACCGCTGCCCTGTTCCTGCAGCGCTTTGTCCCGGACGGCACGCCCTGGCTGCACCTGGACCTGTACGCCTGGAACCAGGACGACCGCCCGGGCCGCCCGCGCGGCGGCGAGGCGCAGGGACTGCGCGCGCTCTTCGGCTTGCTGTCGCAGCGCTTTCCCGCGGTTGCCGGCAAGCCCATGCATTCCTGATTACAAGACAACCACCGTAAGTGAGAACAACAGACATGATCCAACGACTGGCGCTGGTCGCCACCCTGGCCGCCGTATTRCTGGCCGCTCCCGCGCTGCACGCCGAAACCCTGCGCTGGGCGCGCTCGGCCGACGCCTCCACGCTGGACCCGCACGCCGTCAACAACGGGCCCAACCACAACCTGCTGCACCAGGTCTATGAGCCGCTGATCATCCGCACCGCCGATGGCAAGCTGCTGCCCACGCTGGCCACCTCGTGGCAGCGCACGGACGACCCCACGGTATGGGAGTTCCAGCTGCGCAAGGGCGTGAAGTTCCACGATGGCAGCGTGTTTACCGCCGACGATGCGGTGTTCTCGCTGTTGCGCGCCAAGTCGCCCACCTCGGACATGAAATCGCTGCTGGTCTCGATCACCGAGGTGACCAAGGTTTCGCCCTTCGTCATCCGCATCAAGACCGCTGGCCCCAACCCGCTGCTGCCCGACAACCTGACCAATATCCAGATCCTGAGCGCGGCATGGTCAAAGTCGCACAACGTGGAGCAGCCGCAGAACGCCTCGGCCAAGGAAGAGACCTACGCCACGCGCAATGTGAACGGCACCGGCCCGTACACGCTGGTGTCGCGCGAGCAGGACGTGCGCACGGTGCTCAAGCTCTTCCCGCAGTACTGGGGCCGCGGCCAGTTCCCGCTGGAGATCGACKAGCTGGTCTACCTGCCGATCAAGTCGCCCGCCACCCGCGTGGCCGCACTGCTCTCCGGCGAGGTGGATTTCGTGCAGGACCTGCCGATCCAGGACACGGCGCGGCTGCGCGCCGACCCCAAGCTGCGCGTGAACCAGGCAGCGGAAAACCGTGTGATCTTCTTCGGCCTGAACGTGGGCAACGCGCCCTTGAAGTACTCGGACGTGAAGGACCGCAACCCGCTGGCCGACCGCCGCGTGCGCGAGGCGTTCCAGCTCGCCATCGACCGCAACGCCATCAAGACGGCCGTGATGCGCGGCTTGTCGGTGCCGACCAATATCATCGCGCCGCCGTTCGTGCATGGCTATGACAAGGCCTTCGACGTGGTCGGCAAGCCCGACGTGGCGCGCGCCAAGGCGCTGCTGGCGCAAGCAGGCTATCCCAACGGCTTCGGCATCACCCTGCATTGCACCAACGACCGCTACCTCAACGACGAAGCCATCTGCCAGGCCGCTGCCGGCTTCCTGGGCCGCATCGGCATAAAGACCACGGTGGTCTCGCGCCCGCTGGCGATCCAGACCGCCGCCATCAACAACCTGGATACGGACTTCTACCTGTATGGCTGGGGCGTGCCGACCTACGACTCGGCCTACATCTTCGACTACCTGGTCCACACGCGCGGCAAGAACGCGCGCGGCGCCACCAATGCCACGCGCTACAGCAACCCGGAGCTGGATGCGAAGATCGTTTCGCTCTCTAGCGAGGGCGACCAGAAGCAGCGCGACGCCACCATCAAGAGCATCTGGGCCACGGTGCAGAAGGAACTGGTCTACCTGCCGCTGCACGACCAGATCCAGACCTACGCCATGGTGCGCAAGTTCGACATCCCGGTGAACCCGTCGAACACGCCCTACTTCAAGCTGTTCAAGCTGGCGAAGTCGTGACAATGGGCGCGCGCTGATGCTGGTCCACCTTCTCCGCCGCCTTGGCCAGTCGCTGCTGGTGCTGCTGGCCGTGTCCTTTATCGCCTTCCTGGTGTTTCGCCATATCGGTGACCCCACGGTCAGCCTGCTGGGCGAGGATGCCTCGATCGAAGACCGCCAGGCGCTGGTGGCCGAACTGGGCTTCGACCGGCCCGTGCCGGTGCAGTACGCGCGCTATCTCGGCAACGTGCTGCATGGCCAGTTCGGCATCTCGTACCGGGTCAAGCGGCCGGTGACGCAAGTCATCCTGGAGCGCGCGCCTGCCACGCTGGAGCTGGCGCTGGTGGCGGCGGTGGTCGCCGTGCTGGGCGGCGTGGCGCTGGGCGTCTACACGGCGATACAGCGCGACGGCTGGGCCAGCCGCGCGCTGATGACGGTGTCGCTGGTCGGCGTCTCGCTGCCGACCTTCCTGATCGGCATCCTGCTGATCAACCTGTTTGCCGTGGAACTGCGCTGGCTGCCCTCGTTCGGGCGCGGCGACACCGTGGCCGTGGGCGGGTGGAACACGGGCCTGCTCACGCGCTCCGGCTGGGCCTCTCTGGTACTGCCGGTGGCCACGCTAGGCCTGTTCAAGCTGACGCTGATCATGCGCCTGGTGCGCGCGGAAATGATGGAAGCGCTGCGCACCGACTACGTGCGCTTTGCCCGCGCGCGCGGCCTGCCCGAGCGGCGCATCCACTACGGCCACGCGCTGCGCAATACGCTGATCCCGGTGGTCACCATCACCGGGCTGCAGCTCGGCTCGCTGATCGCCTTCGCCATCGTCACSGAGACGGTGTTCCAGTGGCCCGGCGTCGGGCTGCTATTCATCTCGTCGATCCAGGCGGTGGACGTGCCAGTGATCGCCGCCTACCTGCTGATGATCGCGGTGCTGTACGTGTGCATCAACCTGGCGGTGGACCTGGTCTACCTGCTGGTGGATCCGCGCCTGCGCCATGCCTGACTCCGCCATGAACCCAATGCAAAACGCCCCCGCTCCAGCCGCCCCGGCGCAAAACCGCTGGCGCAATGCCGAGTCGCCCGTGGTGCGGGCGCTGGCGCGCTCGCGTACCGCGCAATTTACCGTGCTGCTGCTGGCGCTGCTGGTGCTCGCCGCCCTGTTCGCGCCCTGGCTGGCGCGGCAGAACCCCTTCGATCCCGCCGGGCTGGAGTTGCTCGATGCCTTCACGCCACCTTGGCAGCATGGCGCGTCCGGCGCGTTCTATCCGCTTGGCAGCGACGACCAGGGGCGCGATATTTTTTCCGCCATCCTCTACGGCTTGCGCATGTCCCTGCTGGTGGGCGCGGCGGCGGTGGCGCTGTCGCTGGCCATCGGCGTCACGCTTGGCCTGGTGGCCGGCTATGCCGGCGGCTGGTTCGATACCGTGGTGATGCGCCTGGCCGATGTCCAGCTCACCTTTCCGGTGCTGCTGGTGGCGCTGCTGATCTTTGGCATTGCACGCGGCATCCTGCCCGCTGGCTACCGCGACGAGATGGCGCTCTACGTGATCGTGACCGCCATCGGCCTGTCGGAGTGGGTGCAATACGCGCGCACCGTGCGCGGCGCGGTGATGGTGGAAAAGCACAAGGATTACGTGCTGGCGGCCCGCATCATCGGGCGCTCGCGCACGGCCATCCTGCTGCGCCATATCCTGCCCAACCTGCTGGCGCCGGTGCTGGTGATCGCCACCATCAGCTTTGCGCTGGCGGTGGTGGCGGAGTCCACGCTGTCCTATCTGGGCGTGGGCCTGCCGCCCACCCAGCCCTCGCTGGGCACGCTGATCCGCGTTGGCCAGGGTTTCCTGTTCTCCGGCGAGTGGTGGATCCTGCTATTCCCCGCGCTGGTGCTGCTGGCGCTGGCGCTCTCGGTCAACCTCGCGGGCGACTGGCTGCGCGACGCACTCAACCCCAAGCTCCAATGACCAAGATGCCTGTAAACCTGCCCGTCCTCAGCGTGCGCGGCCTGTCCGTGGCGTTCGACTCCTATCGCGGCACGGCGAACGTGCTCGATGACGTGTCCTTCGACATCGCCCCCGGCGAAATCCTGGGCGTGGTGGGCGAATCCGGCGCCGGCAAATCGATGACCGGCAATGCCGTCACCGGCCTGATCGAGCCGCCCGGGCGCATCAGCGCCGGCAGCGTGACGCTGCGCGGGGAACGCATCGACACCTTGCGCGGCGAAGACATGCGCCGCATTCGCGGCAAGCACATCGGCATGGTGTTCCAGGACCCGCTGACCAGCCTCAACCCGGTCTGCACCATCGGCCGCCATCTCACCGAGACCATCCGCACCCACCTGCCGCTATCGCCCGCGCAGGCACGCCAGCGCGCGCTGGCATGGCTTGCGGACGTGGAAATCCCCGACCCCGCCACGCGCTTCAACCAGTACCCGCACCAGTTCTCCGGCGGCATGCGCCAGCGCGTGGCCATTGCGCTGGCGCTGTGCGGCGAGCCCGAACTGCTGATTGCCGACGAGCCCACCACCGCGCTCGATGTGGTCGTGCAGGCGCAAGTGATCCAGGTGCTGCGCCGCGTCTGCCGYGAGCGCGGCACCGCCGCCATGCTGATCACCCACGACATGGGCGTGATCGCCAAGGCCGCCGACCGCGTCCTGGTGATGTATCAGGGCCGCGTGCTGGAGACCGGGGCGGTACGCGACATCCTCGACCACCCGCGCGCGGCCTACACGCGCACGCTGATGGCCGCCATTCCCTCCGTGCACCAGCGGCTGCACCGCCTGCCGGTGCCGGAGGAAGGCGCCGTGGCGCCGCTGCCGGCGCAGGCATCCCGCCCTGAGCCCAAGCAAGACGCCGCGCCACTGGTGCAGGTGCAGGGCCTGGCGCGCGACTTCGATCTCTCCGCCGGCTGGCTGCTGCGCACCCTCGCGCGCCAGCCGCGCAAGGTGCTGCACGCGGTACGCGACGTCAGCTTCGCCATCCCGCGCGGCACCACCTTCGGGCTGGTGGGCGAATCCGGCTCGGGCAAGTCCACCGTGGCGCGCATGATTGCCGGCCTGACCCGGCCCGGCGCGGGACGCATCAGCATCCACGGCGTGGACCGCTGGGCGGACCGCCAAGCCGCGGCCACCCTGCCCGGGCGCTTCCAGATGATCTTCCAGGACCCGTACGCCAGCCTCAACCCGCGCTGGCGCATCGACCGCCTCATCGCCGAGCCGCTGCAGGCGCTGGGGCTCAGCAAGAGCCCGGAAGACACCGCGGAACGTGTGGCGCAGGCCCTGCGCCGCGTGCGCATGTCGCCGGACGCCGGCCGGCGCTATCCRCACCAGTTCTCCGGCGGCCAGCGCCAGCGCATCGCCATCGCCCGCGCCCTGGTCAGCCACCCTGACTTCCTGATCTGCGACGAGCCCACGTCATCGCTGGACGTCTCGGTGCAAGCCCAGGTACTCAACCTGATGCGCGACCTGCAGGACGAACTCGGCCTGACCTACCTGCTGATCAGCCACAACCTGGCGGTGATCCGCCAGCTGTGCGACCAGGTGGGCGTGATGCAGCACGGGCGGCTGGTCGAAGTCGGGCCGGCGGATGCGGTCTTTGCCGCACCCCGGCATGGCTATACGCGCACGCTGATGGCTGCGGTGCCGGATGTGGGGCGGGAACGGGGGGTGCCGGTGGTGGCGGTGGCTTAGTGGCGGCGCACTGGGTGAGTGGCGCTCGTCAGCGAAGGAACGCAAGCATGACGCAAGAGAGACATGACAGGACGCGTAGATGGCACGGGCGTGCGGGCACCGCCGCCGGCGCTGCGGGGCTCTGTCTGTCGCTGGGGACGGAACTGGCGTGGATACAGCTGGGGGGTGTCTTCCTGACCACCCTGGGAATTCACTTCTGGGTGATGTCCCGCCAGCGGGATTGAGCGATCACCGGGGAACCCCGGCGATCGTCATGGCTTTCGCGGCCTTCATCGCGCTAAGGCGCCATGTGCCGCGCTACGTGCCGGAACGCTTAGCCAACAAATGCCTTTTCAAGCACAAAGTGGCCCGGCGCACTCATATTGCCTTCCGTGAAGTGCTGCTCGGTCAACATCGCGCGAATGTCCTTGAGCATGTCCGGGCTGCCGCACAGCATGATGCGGTCGTTCTCCAGCGAGAACGGCTCCACGCCCAGGCGCTCGAACAGCTCGCCGTTGGCGATCAGGTMGGTGATGCGGCCCTGATTGTCGAACTCTTCGCGGGTCACGGTGGGGAAATAGACCAGCTTTTCGCGGATCAGCTCGCCCAGGTGTTCGTGCTGCGGCAGGTGTTCCTGGATCAGCTCGCGGTAGGCCAGCTCCTCGACGAAGCGGCAGGTGTGGGTCAGCACGACCTTGTCATAGCGCTCGTACACTTCCGGGTCGCGGATGATCGACAGGAACGGGGCCAGGCCGGTGCCGGTGGCCAGCAGCCACAGGGTCTTGCCCGGCAGCAGGTTGTCGACCAGCAGCGTGCCGGTGGGCTTCTTGCCGACGAAGATCTGGTCGCCTTCCTTCAAGTGCTGCAGGCGCGACGTCAGGGGGCCGTCCGGCACCTTGATGCTGAAGAATTCCAGCGTTTCCTCGTAGTTGGCACTGGCGATGCTGTAGGCACGCAGAAGCGGACGACCGTTCACTTCCRGGCCAACCATGGCGAACTGGCCGTTCTCGAAGCGGAAGCCGGGGTCGCGGGTGCAGGTGAAGCTGAAGAGCGTGTCGGTCCAGTGGTGGACGGAGAGGATGGCTTGCTGGTTGAGATTGCTCATGAATAAGGCGCTGTATGCGCTGGATGGCGCCGGCGTCGATGGCCTGTTGTGGCCTGATACCAAAGGCTTGGCGGTAGCTTGCCGGTTGCGTTCAACAAGGCGGGCTCCGGTCCGAAGGCTGGAAGACGCGCCGATCAAGGTGAGAAGATAGCGGATTTTAGAAGAAAACGCAGGGCGCGTCCCGATTMATGCATATTCAGGGGGGTTATCCGCCCCACGCCCCGCGTTTTCAGGCTCAACGGCGCCCCGAAAGCCGCCTGACCACCGAAATCAGCCGGTCCACCTCGTCCGTGGTGTTGTAGAAGGCCAGCGACGGCCGCACCGTGGCCTCCACGCCAAAGCGGCGCAGGATGGGCTGGGCGCAGTGATGCCCGGAGCGCACGGCGATGCCTTCCTCGTTGAGCGCGCGGCCGACTTCCTCGGTCTCATAGCCCTTGAGCACGAAGGACAGCACGCTGGCCTTGTCGCGCGCCGTGCCTACCAGCCGCACACCCGGGATGGGCTGCAGCAGGTGGGTGGCGTACTCCAGCAGGTCGTGCTCGTAGCGGGCGATATTCTCGATGCCTACCCGCTCCACATAGTCCAGTGCGGCGCCCAGCCCGACCGCATCGGCAATGTTGCCGGTGCCGGCCTCGAAGCGGTTGGGCGGCGGCTGGAACACGGTGCGCTCGAAGGTCACGTCGGCAATCATGTTGCCGCCGCCTTGCCAGGGCGGCATGGCCTCCAGCAGCTCGCGCTTGCCGTAGACCACGCCGATGCCGGTGGGCCCGAACACCTTGTGGCCCGAGAACACGAAGAAATCCGCATCGATGGCCTGCACGTCCACCCGCATGTGCGAGACCGACTGCGCGCCGTCCACCAGCGCAAGGGCGCCGGCGCGGTGCGCCAGGTCGACGATCTCCTTGACCGGCACCACGGTGCCCAGGGCATTCGAGACCTGGGTCACGGACACGATCCTGGTGCGGTCGTTGAGCAGCCGGCGGTACGCATCCAGCAGCACCTGCCCGGAATCGTCCACCGGAATCACCCGCAGCCTGGCCCCGGTCTGCGCGGCAAGCTGCTGCCACGGCACGATATTGGCGTGATGCTCCAGGTGCGAGACGATGATCTCGTCGCCCTCGCCCACGTTCTGCGCGCCCCAGGTCTTGGCGATCAGGTTGATCGCCTMGGTGGTGCCGCGCACGAAGATGATCTCGTCGGGCGAAGACGCGCCGATAAAGCGCTGCACCTTGCTGCGCGCGGCCTCGTAGGCATCCGTGGCGCGCCCGGCCAGTGCATGGGCGGCGCGGTGGATGTTGGAGTTCTCGTGCGCATAGAAGTACGAGATGCGGTCGATCACCGACTGCGGCTTGTGCGTGGTGGCGGCGTTGTCGAACCACACCAGTTGCTTGCCGTTGACGCGCTCCTGCAGGATCGGGAAATCGCGCCGGATGGCGTTGACGTCGAACGGCACGCGCGCCGAGGACGAAGCCCACGGCAGCGTCTCCTCTTGCTCGCGCCCATAGCCATAAGCGCCCGGCCCTTGCTGCGGCAGATGCAGCGAGAGCGGATCGCCGAGCGTGGCGATCTCGCGCAGGCTCGACGCGCCGCCATGCCCGTCGCGGCCCACGCCCTCCAGGAAGTAGTAGGCAGGCGCGGCCGATGACTGCGGCGACGGCGCCGCGGCATGCGGCACGCCCAGCGCCTGCCCGCCGAAGCGGCTTTCCACCGCGGGCGCCACCGTGGCTACCGTGTCGGGCAGGCCATTCTGCGCCACCGAGGCCGGCCGCAAGGCCGGCGCGCGGTTAGGCAGCAAGAGCACATGCGTAGGCGCGGCGGGCAGCAGGTTGGCGCCGGGCACATGGCCCTGCGGGATCGCCGCGCCCGGCACGCCGGTGCCCGTGCCGCCAGGACCCGCCACCGGCGAACCCGGCGGCGCCGGGTTGTTCACCACGGGCAGCGACTGCGCGGCAGCCGGCGATGTCCCCGGCAGGGCCGAGAAAAACGCCCCCGCCAGGCGCGCCAGCACCGCCGGATCCGGCAGGCCGGGCGGCACCGAAGGCGCACCCGGCAGCGCGGCCGACGGGCTGGCCGGCGGATTCGACGGACTCACCGGATTACTTGTAGGTGTCAGGATAGTCATGGTACTTGCCGATCTCCACGTCATCGAGAACCGCCAGCGCATCCGGAGCGTGCACGGCCAGCGAGCAGTACAGCGAGATCAGGTACGAAGCGATAGCCTGGTCGTTGATGCCCATGAAGCGTACCGACAGGCCCGGGCCCTGCTCGCCCGCCACGCCCGGCTGGAACAGGCCGACCACGCCCTGGCGCTTGTCGCCCACGCGCAGCAGCAGGATCTTGCTC
>NZ_JBFTSF010000032.1:0-37150 GCF_056399905.1 Cupriavidus sp. 01L46 | reverse complement strand
ACGTACGCGCGCGCATTGCCGCGCGCATCGCGGTGATCGAGGMCAAGGAAAAAGCCATGGCCGTGCCGCGCGTGGCGGCAGAGCGCAAGCCCTGGTTCTGTTCGGGCTGCCCGCACAACACCTCCACCAACGTGCCCGAAGGCTCGCGCGCGCTGGCCGGCATCGGCTGCCACTACATGACGGTGTGGATGGACCGCAGCACCAGCACCTTCAGCCAGATGGGCGGCGAAGGCGTGGCATGGATCGGGCAAGCGCCCTTCGCCGGTGACAAGCATGTGTTCGCCAACCTGGGCGACGGCACCTACTTCCACTCCGGCCTGCTGGCGATTCGCGCATCGATCGCGGCAGGCGTCAACATCACCTACAAGATCCTCTACAACGACGCAGTCGCCATGACCGGCGGCCAGCCGATCGACGGCAAGCTGTCGGTACAGGACGTGGCCTTCCAGGTGGCGGCCGAGGGCGCGAAGAAAATCGTCGTCGTCACCGACGAGCCTGAAAAGTACAGCGCCGCCATCAAGCTGCCGCAAGGCGTGGAAGTACACCACCGCGACGAGCTCGACAAGATCCAGCGCGAGCTGCGCGAGGTGCCCGGCGCCACCATCCTGATCTACGACCAGACCTGCGCCACCGAAAAGCGCCGGCGCCGCAAGCGCGGCACCTACCCCGATCCGGCCAAGCGCGCCTTCATCAACGACGCGGTCTGCGAAGGCTGCGGCGACTGCTCGGTGAAGTCGAACTGCCTGTCGGTGGAGCCGCTGGAAACGGAGCTTGGCACCAAGCGGCAAATCAACCAGTCGTCCTGCAACAAGGACTTCTCGTGCGTCAACGGCTTCTGCCCGAGCTTCGTCACGGCCGAAGGCGCGCAGGTGAAGAAGCCCGAGCGCCACGGCGTGTCGATGGACAACCTGCCGGCCTTGCCGCAACCGGCGCTGCCCGGCCTTGAACATCCCTACGGCGTGCTGGTYACGGGCGTGGGCGGCACCGGCGTGGTCACCATCGGCGGCCTGCTCGGCATGGCCGCGCACCTGGAAAACAAGGGCGTGACCGTGCTCGACATGGCCGGCCTGGCGCAAAAGGGCGGCGCGGTGCTCTCGCACGTGCAGATTGCCGCGCACCCGGACCAGCTCCACGCCACCCGCATCGCCATGGGCGAAGCGGATCTGGTGATTGGCTGCGACGCCATCGTCAGCGCCACCGACGATGTCATCTCCAAGACCCAGGTAGGACGCACGCGCGCCATCGTCAACACGGCACAGACGCCCACCGCCGAGTTCATCAAGAATCCCAAGTGGCAATTCCCCRGCCTGTCGGCGGAACAGGACGTGCGCAATGCAGTGGGCGAAACCTGCGACTTCATCAACGCCAGCGGCCTGGCCGTGGCGCTGATCGGCGACGCCATCTTCACCAACCCGCTGGTGCTGGGCTACGCCTGGCAAAAGGGCTGGCTGCCGCTATCGCTGGACGCGCTGGTGCGCGCCATCGAGCTCAACGGCACGGCGGTGGAAAAGAACAAGGCCGCCTTCGACTGGGGCCGCCACATGGCGCACGACCCCGAGCACGTGCTGTCGCTCACCGGCAAGCTGCGCAACACCGCCGAAGGCGCGGAAGTGGTCAAGCTGCCCACCTCCTCCGGCGCCCTGCTGGAAAAGCTGATCGCGCACCGCGCCGAGCACCTGACTGCCTATCAGGATGCCGCTTACGCGCAGGCCTTCCGCGACGCGGTGAACCGTGTGCGCGCTGCGGAAAGCGCACTGGTCGGCAGTGGCAAGCCGCTGCCGCTGACCGAAGCGGCGGCGCGCAACTTGTCCAAGCTGATGGCCTACAAGGACGAGTACGAAGTCGCGCGCCTTTATACCGATCCGGTCTTCCTCGACAAGCTGCGCAACCAGTTCGAAGGCGAGCCCGGCCGCGATTACCAGCTCAATTTCTGGCTGGCGCCGCCGCTGTTGGCCAAGCGCGACGAAAAGGGCCATTTGGTGAAGCGCCGCTTCGGCCCGTCCACCATGAAGCTCTTCGGCGTGCTGGCCAAGCTCAAAGGCCTGCGCGGCGGCATGTTCGATGTGTTCGGCAAGACCGCCGAGCGCCGCACCGAGCGCGCGCTGATCGGCGAGTATCGTGCGTTGCTGGAGGAGCTGACGCGTGGTTTGAGCGCAGCCAATCACGCGACTGCGATCACGCTGGCCAGCCTGCCCGACGACATTCGCGGCTTCGGGCACGTCAAGGACGACAACCTGGCGAAGGTGCGTACGCGCTGGACGGCGCTGCTTGAGCAGTTCCGGCATCCGGAGACGGCGCAGCAGGTGGCTTGAGTTTTAGCTTGAACGGAGCGCCGCCGCGAGGGGGCGCTTCGGTTGTTGTCGGACCCCACATTTTCGGAAATGTGGGGTCTTTTTGTTTCTGTCGCGACATGCCCGGCATCACGATTTCGCCCGGGCTGGCGGTTGAGTCCAACGAAATGGAGGCAGAGGACCCGTGTTCCGCTTACTTCTCCAGTGGCTGCGGCCCGGGGCAGCAGGGATGCGGACATCGCGGGATGATTGAAATCTCCGCAACGTTGGTGAGGTGGCGCAGTTCCGGACCTGGCCTCAGGTCGTCGCTAAATCTACGGACAGCTGATTCTTCGATGTCCACCTTGTCGATACCCATATTCGAAAGCGTAGACAATAGGTTCTTTCGCCTCTGCTCCGCCAGCTTGGCTGACACACCTACGCGCGCATTCTGGCGAACATAGACCAGATACTTCCCTCCACTCGGGAGCCACAGCCTAAGTTGTGCCCGCCAATTTGCCAGACGCATGACCTCACTTGCCGATAGATCAGATCGACCATTTGAAAACACGGGCTCGTAGTCAACGTACCCCAAGGTGCACCCCATTGTGGGAAGTGAAAACAAGAATACGGTCGCAACGAGTAGCCGTTTCACTATGGCCTCCACACCGGCGTCAGTCCATCCCAATTTGGAATGTTTGCAACGTAGGCAGCGATACTATCCGCATTATTCAGGCAGAACTTATCACGAGCAGCCTGCTTTTGTGCCCACTTGATATTGCTCCATGAATCCTCCGTATTCATTGCTGCTGGAAAATGCGATACCTCATGAATCAAAGTCGTTAGTTTGGAATCATTGGCCGATGGAGTAGCCTTATTTCGATTAGCCTCATCCGGCATCGTGCAGAAAAGGTGTCCAATGAAAATTGAATACGTCCCGTCCGGCTTGCAGATGGAGGCGGCCGCTGGAATCTCATCACCCTTCGCGCGCGGCACGCACCCAACCCGGGCGAGCGCTTCCTTTGTTTGGCGCTCATAGTTCCTGTCAGTCAGCCCGCGCATGACCTCCCGCATCCGGGCCAACCCATCACGCAATGTCTCGCGCGTATCCTCCCTCGCGTTGCCAAACCAAAGCCTGACCTTGTCCTGATCCGCCCGATTCCACCGGTCCAGTTCGACCAGACGGTCAGCCAGCAGCCGCACAGCCTTGTCCCGCAGCCGGTTCATCGTGGCGTAGAACTCCGCGTTGCTCATGTTCTGGCAGATCAGCGTGGGATCGTTTTCAGACGTTTCCCTGGGCGCCCCCGCCACCAGTTTGTTCGATGTCTCCACCGGCGCGGCGGCAGCGCTATCCGCCAGAAAATGCGTGCGACCGCCACGGTTCACCTGAATGGTGAAGGTGTTCTGCGAGGCAATGACAATCGGCTTGACGGCACATTTGCAGTTGACGCGGGCGCCTTCCACCAGGATCTGCTTGTCCATCAGGCTGAACGCGGGGTAGCAATCATTGGTGACGGTGCCGCCGCTCTTGCACACCGGGCAGGTGGCAAAGTCCCCCTCGACGCCAACCCGCGCGCCGTGGTGCGTCATCTCCCCGGTGCCCATCAGCATGCCGTTGTTACTGGTGCGATCCCCATCGCGAAGCGCACATCGCAAATTCATCATAAGAAGACCCTCTCTAATAGCGTGTTCTTGCGGAAACTCGATAGCCGGCCTGAAGCCGGCCGTTCAGGCAACCGCCTTGCGCTCCGGCTTGTCGAAGAAAACCGCGATGGGCACGAAGTGCCATTGCGCGGCTTCGGGGTCGTAAAGGGCAACCTGGTTGATCTGCGCCCCCACGGAGACCATTCCGGGCATGCGCTGTATGGCCAGCGCCACGGCCTGATGCCGTTGCTGTTCCGTCCAGCTTTCCAGCAGGCAATGCGAATCCGCGTGCGCGAAGAGCCCGGCGTGTTCGCGCAGGCGTTCATACTTGGCAATGCCTTGCTGGTCGATCTCGAGCTCGATGGCATCGTGCCGCGCTGGCGGGATCTCGTCGGTCTGCATCATGCAAACGCTGGCGAGCGCCCCTTTGCGCCGGACCACGATCCGGCCGTCGCTCGCGGCCCAGCCGCAGTGYAGGTTGATATGGAGCTTTCCGCCGCTATCCCGGATCAACGTCCGGGGATCGAAAGCCGCCGCATGCGCGACGTGATAAGGCTTGCCCGGGCTAGACACGAACGCCGCGTTCAGCAGTGCGTCAAAGGGCGAGATATGGACGGCCAGTGCCGAGCCGGCATCGGCATTGCCCTCCTCCACGAATTCGCAAGAGGCGTTGCACCAGTCCGGCTGGCCGTCTCCTGGTGCGTAGTTGATCAGCACGAACAGGGCTGGCCGGGTATGCAGAACAGGCCCGCATGGGCGAAAGGGCGTGTTGGGCAGCGCCATAAAAGTGCACCTCCTATAGGTTACATTTGGGGTGCCTCAACCTATACCCAACACGGTGCGATGAAAGAATAGGAAATTTCTCCTTTTGCTTGGGAATTGCGCGAAGGCAGAGCAATGCCGGGAGATGGAAAGGGTTAAGGCATTGCTAACGCAGCGATATCAGCGGTCCCGATGCTTCAACGCGAACAGGGTCATCCCCCAGAACGGCACCCACCAGATCAGGTCGCTGCACAGCACGAACAAGCCACTGCGCCATGCGAACACGCCGGTCAGCGCGCCGTGCAAGAAGCCCAGCGGCCCCAGCGTCTTGCCCACCAGTCCCACCACCACCAGCGGCCAGTAGCGCAGCATGTCCTGCGCCGCGATCCAGTAGCCCAGCGCGTAGACACCCACCATCATGCCGATGCAGCGGATCATGGCGTCGGGCGTKGCCGGCATGCCCAGCCAGTCGAAGATCTGCGACGGCCACAGGCTCAGCGCAATCGCATAGAGCAGGTTATAGAGCGCTGCCAGCCGCAGTACGGCGGGCATCCACGCCGGTACGCGGGGCAGGCTGACGGACGCATTGCGCCCGATGGTTGAATTGGACCTCATGCCACATTCTCCAGGTTAGGTTCAGGTTCGGGTTCAGGTTCGGGTTCGGGTTCGCGGATGGTCAGCACGCCGTCATAGCGCAGCAGGTAGCCCAGGCGTGGCGCCCATATGCGCACGTCGCAGCGATAGCTGTGCGCATCCCGTGCGCGTTCGCTGGCCAGCACGTGCAGCCACGGCACGGTCAGGCCGAACAGGCTGACGCCGCGGCTGGCCTGCCACAGCCGGCCGGTGCCATCGACACGCGTTGCCAGCACGATTGCCAGCGGCCCCATGCGCTCCGTCACCTGCCCGGCCCGCGCGAGCCGCATGTGGCTCGCCACGATGTGCCCGCCGATGCTGCGGTGCCAGCGCTCGCCGGCGGGCTCCGGCGAGATGCTCACAAGGGTCGCCGCCGCCGCCGCGGGCCGGGGCAGCGCCGACAGCCGCATCAGCGCGCGCAGCCAGCGCCGCGCGCTCCAGCGCACCCTTAGCGAGCCGCGCAGGTGCACGCCCTCGGCACGATGCACGCGCTGCAGCACCGGCGGCAGGCTGGCAAGGGCGGCACCCAGCATGGTCCCGTACAGGCTTTGCGGGCCACCATCCGTGCCATGCGCGGCCGACGTGCTCATCGACATGCCCGCCCGTTGCCGAGCAGGTCCTCCAGCGCCAGCTGCAGGGTCGGGAAGCGGAAGGCATAGCCCTCCTGCTGCAGGCGCGCAGGCGCCACGCGCAGCCCGTCGAGCAGCAGCGTGGCCTGCTCGCCCAATGCCAGTCGCATCGGCCATGCGGGCGTAGGCATGAAGGCGGGCCGGCGCAGCAGCGCAGCCGCCGCGCGCACGAACCCGGCCTGGCTCGGGGTATCCGGCGCAACCAGGTTATAGATGGCGGCAACCGCCGGGGCGGCTTGCGCGGCGTCACCCCGGCAGAGCCAGGCGATCACGCCGAGCACGTCGTGAATGTGTACCCAGCTCTGCGCTTGCCGGCCGCTGCCCATCGGGCCGCCGAAGCCGAGCCACACCGGCATCAGCATGGCGGGCAGCGCGCCTTGATGGCCATAGACCACGCCGAGGCGCAGGATGGCTAGCGGGATGCCGAGCGGCGTCACGGCGCGGGCCGCGTCCTCCCACTGCTGGCACAACTGCGAGGCAAAGATGTCCTGCGGCGCGCTGGCCTCGGTACGCTGGCTCAGGTCGTCGTCACCCTGGATGCCGTAGAAGCCCACCGCCGAACCGTTGATCATCAGGCGCGGCCGGTGCGCCGCAGCGGCCAGCCACGCCGCCAGCGCGCGCGTGGTGGCCACGCGGCTTTGCACCAGGCTGTGCTTGCGTGCGGCACTCCAGCGCGGGCCGAGGATGGGCGCGCCGGCAAGGTTGATCACCACRTCGAAGCGCACAGCCGGATCGATCTGCGCCAGCGAGCCGACGCATGCGGCGCGGCCGTCGAACAACTGCGCCGCCACGCGCGGGTTGCGCGCCCAGATCGTCACGCGATGGCCATCGGCCAGCAGCGAGCGCACCAGCGCCTGCCCGATAAAGCCGGTGCCGCCGGTCAGCAGGAACGATTGCGCGCGCCGGGAGGGATCGGCGCCGGCGAAATCGAACGACGGCGTAGCGCCGGCGCGGGCCGCCAGCGAGCGGCTTGCGAACGCATCGCGCACGCCAGAGGCGGCCACGCCGAGCGCGAATACGCTCAGCACCCAGCTTTGCCAGCCTTGCGGATTGAGGTGCAGGCCCGATGGCAGGTCCCACCAGGCTTGCGAATGCCAGGCCAGCAGGCCAAAGATCACGCCGCCGTTGATGGCCAGCACGGTATGCGTCACCCGCTCGCTCGGCGGCAGGCTGCGGGTCTGGTCTTCCACCACGAAGTCGCGCAGCGTGAGCAGGATCTCGATGGCGACGATGGCCCATAGCGGCACCAGCCAGGCGCCGCCCCAGGCAAACCACGCCAGGCCGCCAAACAGCACGCCATACAGCACCGCCCGGATCGCGTGCAGGCGCAGCTCCGGCGCGGCGTTGTGCTGCTGCGGCAAGGCGCAGCGCAGTTCATGATGCCAGACGGTATCGAAGGCACCCATCAATCCCTGCACGATCAGCAGGTTGAGGATGACGGTGTACAGCGTGCCGCTGGTGGGGTCCATCTCAAGCATCCTTATTTACATTAATTTCTGTCTTAAGAGAAATATCTGGCCCAAAAAAGCGGCCACCGCGGCGGCCTGCTTTTCATGCCTGTGCTACTTGCCGGCTTCGCGGGCGCGCTGGTCGCCACGCACCAGCTTCTGGATACGCGCGCCGAGCTTCATCACCTTGACCAGGGTATCGGGCGAGAGGCGCAGCATTTCGTCGCCCCAGCTGCCCAGCGTTTCCATCAGCTGCAAGGTGGCGATGATGCGCTTTTGCACTTCCTTGCTCTCCTTGGCGAACGCGGGATTGTTCACGCATTCGTGCAAGGCGTCGATGGTGGGATCGAACTCGCGCTGCTTGCGCTCGCGCACCACGGTGCGGAACAGGTCCCACACATCGGTGATGGTCTCGAAGTGATCGCGCCGGTCGCCCATCATGTGCACGGTGCGGATCAGCTTCCAGTTCTGCAGCTCCTTGAGGCTGTTGCTGACGTTGGAGCGTGCGACGTTGAGCGTGTCGGCGATTTCCTCGGCCGGCAGCGGGTGCTCGGCAAGGAACAGCAGGGCGTGAATCTGCGCGACGGTGCGATTGACGCCCCACTTAGAGCCCATTTCGCCCCAGTGCAGGACAAAGCGTTGTGCGACCGGTTGAAGTTCCATGCCTGACAGTTTATCTGTTCGGAAATTTCCGTCAAGACAGAAATTCAACTTCCTGCAGTCAACCTATGGTGGCCAGGTTCAGGCCGGCTGCGCCAGCGTGCTCTCGTTTTCCTTCACGTACATGGAGTTGCGCGGGCGGGCGAACACGCGCCGCACCATCGGCTCGAAGAACGACAGCGGCAACGTGTCGTAGTCCTGCATGAAGGCCGCGCCGTCGTACTTGGCGCAGAATTCCGCGGTGCGCTCGAACAGCGCGGGCTGGTCGCGGAATTGCTCGCGCAGGTTGCGGTCCAGGCCCAGGTGATGAAAGAAGTAGTAGCCCTGGAACACGCCGTGCTTCTCCACCATCCACAGATTCTCCGGGCTGACGAAGGGCTTGAGGATGGCGGCGGCGATGTCGGGATGGTTGAAGCTGCCAAGCGTGTCGCCGATATCGTGCAGCAGCGCGCATACCACGTACTCCTCGTCGCGCCCGTCGCGGTGGGCCAGCGTGGCGGTCTGCAGGCAGTGGGTCAGGCGGTCGATGGGAAAGCCGCCGCAGTCGCCGTCGAGCAGCCGGAGGTGATCGAGCACGCGGTCGGCCAGCGCCTGCGCGAAGGGCATGAACTCGGCGGATATCGCCGCCCAGTCCTCGCGCGTGCCTTGTTCCATGTGGCTGAAGGTGGCGCGGGCGTGCGTGGTCGTTTCGCTCATTGTGGGGTCTCCGTGCAGGGTGATCCTGCTAGTTTTGCTTGTTTTGTTTGTGATGAACAACGATTGAACAAACATCGAGCAACGATTCTGGCACAGGTTTGGGGGCTACACTGTCAAGGACTTAACATTGCCGCCGCCTGCCGCGGCGCATCGATCCGCATGCAGATCCGCCCTTACCTGGCCGCCGACGAAGCCGCCATCATCGACCTCTGGCAAGCCTGCGGCCTGACCCGGCCATGGAATGACCCGAAGAAAGACATTGCCCGCAAGCTGACCGAGCAGGCCGAGCTGTTCCTGGTGGGCGAAGTCGAGGGTCGCCCGGTGGCATCGGCCATGGTCGGCTTCGACGGCCATCGCGGCTGGGTCTACTACCTGGCGGTGCACCCGGATCACCAGCGCCGCGACTACGGCCGCCGCCTGATGGCGCACGCCGAGCAGTTGCTGATCGAGCGGGGCTGCCCCAAGATCAACCTGCTGGTGCGCAGCGGCAACAGCAAGGTCATCGACTTTTACCGCAGCCTCGGGTACGCGCAGGACGAGGCGGTCAGCCTGGGCAAGCGGCTGATTCCGGATATCTGAGCGCTGGGAGCGCTGGGAGTTTTGGCCATGTTCCGCATCCTTGGCATCGATCACCTCGTCCTGCGTACCGGCAACGTGACGGCGCTCATGCGTTTCTATGTGGACGTGCTTGGCTGCAATGTCGAACGCGTGCAGGCGGAATTCGGCCTGATCCAGTTACGTGCGGGCAGCGGGCTGATCGACCTGGTAGCGTTGGACGGCCCCCTGGGCCGTGCCGGCGGCGCCGGGCCGGGCAGGGAAGGCCGCAACCTCGACCACTTCTGCCTGCGCCTCGATCCATTCGATGCCGACGCGATCGGCGCCCACTTGCGCGCGCACGGCGTGGAACCGGGTCCTGTGGAGATGCGCTTCGGCGCCGAAGGCAAAGGCCCCTCGATCTACGTGCACGACCCGGACGGCAATATGGTGGAGCTCAAAGGGCCGCCCACGGGTAAGCAATAGCCGCCAGCCCATGTGACTCAAGGTGGGCATTCCGCCTGGATGCCCGCTACAATTCCCGCTCACCCCCTCGCCGCCAAGCGCGCCATCCGCCTCCTCGCGGCGGCCATTGCGCGGCGGTACATACCGCGTCCAGGCGCGCCATGACACGACAAGACGCCCCACCCGGCCCACGCGCCATCTCGCCACGCCAGCTGGTCTGGACCCTTGGCATCACCGAAACGATTTCCTGGGGCACGCTGTATTTCGCCTTCACCGTGTTCATCGGGCCGATGAGCGCGACGCTGGGCTACTCCAAGCCCTTCCTTGCCGGCGGCTATTCGCTCGGGCTGCTGGTCTGGGCGATGTGCTCGTTCGCGGTGGGCCGCCTGCTCGACCGCGTGCCGGCGCGCGCCGTGATGTGCGCGGGTTCCGTGCTGGCCGGCTCCGGCCTGCTGCTGTGGGCATGGAGTCCGAACCAGGCGGCCTTCCTGCTGATGTGGATACCCATCGGGCTGGCCATGGCGACCACGCTGTACGAGCCCGCCTTCGTCGTGCTGCGCCAGGCCTTTGGCGATGGCTACCAGAAGTCCATCGTCACCGTGACGCTGATGGCGGGCTTTGCCAGCACCATCTTCGTGCCGCTGGCGCAATGGCTGGTGCTGCACCTGGGCTGGCGCGAGACGCTGCTGTGCTTCGCCGGGCTCAACCTCTTCGTTTGCGCGCCCTTGCACGCCCGCCTGCGCTATGCGGCGCATGCCACCTACGCGGCCGCGCCGGCGCCAGCCCCGCTGGCGGATGCCGCGCAACCGGGCATCGCCGGGATCGCGCTGCGCCAGCCGGTATTCTGGGCGGTGGTGCTGGCCTTCACCGCGCTGGCGGTGATTGCCTCGCTGCTGGGCGCCCACCTGATCCCGATGCTGACCGAGAAGGGCTTGCCGCTGGGCGAGCAACTGGTGGTGGCGGCGCTGATCGGCCCGGCGCAAGTGGTGGGCCGCCTGGTGATGATGCGTTTTCCCGTGCGCCACCCGCTGCGGCTGTCGCTGCCGGTCTATCTGGTGATGAGCCTGGGCCTGCTGTGCTTTGCGCTCGGCTATGGCAAATGGCTGATGCTGGCGGCGGTGCTGTATGGCTGCGCCAACGGCATCAACACCATGCTGCGCGCCATGGCCATGCCGGAACTGATCTCGCGCCACCATTACGCCACCCTCAACGGCCTGATGATGACGCCGGTGCTGCTGATGCAGGCCGCCGCGCCTTGGCTGGGCGCCTTGCTGTGGCGCGCCGCGGGCGGCTACTGGCTGATGCTGTGGGTGATGGTGGCGCTGGCGCTGACGGCGCTGGCGGCTTTCGGCTTTGCCCTGCACCAGCGCGGGCTGCTGCGCGCGTCCAGCCACGCGGCGGCGGCGTAGCCGGCCACGCTGGCTGGCCGGCTGCGCCGCCGGTCATGCGCCCGACGCACCGATATGCGACGATGCAGGGCTCGATTACCCTGCAGCGCCCGCCAGGGCACCTCCCGCGCTGCCCCCGGCGCGGTTGACCGTGCCCGCCGCCAATATGCCAGATTCTGCTTCCCCCGACCTGACCCAGCCGCCCTCCTCCTCCTGCGCAACGCTCGCCGCCGCACCAGTCTGCGCGCGGCGCGTGGAGCACGCCGCGCGCGCCACCATGGCGCTGTTTTTTGTCAACGGCGCCACCTTTGCCACCTGGGGCGTGCACATCCCGACCATCAAGGCGCGCTTCGGCTTGTCGGATGCGGTGCTGTCGCTGGCCATGCTGGCCGTGGCCGGGGGCGCCATCGCGGCGATGGGTCCGGTGGGGCGCTGGGTGGGGCGCGTGGGCAGCGCGGCCGCTTGCCGACGCAGCGGGCTGGT
This sequence comes from Cupriavidus sp. 01L46, assembly GCF_056399905.1. Lineage (NCBI taxonomy): Bacteria > Pseudomonadati > Pseudomonadota > Betaproteobacteria > Burkholderiales > Burkholderiaceae > Cupriavidus > Cupriavidus sp. 01L46. The sequence continues at coordinate 25,538 of NZ_JBFTSF010000032.1, read as the reverse complement.
CTACGCCCTGGCTACCGTGGCCATCCTGGCCATGCCGGAGTTTGCCTTGCTGATCCTGGCGCTGATCGCCTTCGGCATGGCCAACGCGGCCTTCGACGTGGGCATGAACGCGCAGGCCGCCACAGTTGAAGCCAGCCGCGCGCGGCCCATCATGTCCGCGCTGCACGGCATGTTCAGCCTGGGCGGCATGGCAGGCGCGGGGCGTGCTCCTGGGCCTGGGCGTGCCGCCGCTGGCGCACGCCCTCGGCATGGCGGTGCTGACCGCTGCGGTCACGGCGGGCGCGGCGCCCTGGCTGCTGGACGACCATCCCGTGCCGGCACCTTCCGCGCATCACCGCGCGCATGCGGTGCGCGCGCTCTGGCTGCTGGGCCTGATGGCGTTCCTGGGCCTGGTTGGCGAGGGTGCGATGTATGACTGGTCCAGCGTCTACATGCGCGAGGTGGCGCTGGCGCCGGACGCCTGGATCAGCGCCGGCTATGCCGCCTTCTCCGGTGGGATGGCCTGCGGCCGCTTTGGCGGCGACCGCCTGCGCGCGCGCTGGTCGGATGCGCCCACGCTCGGCGCCAGTGCCTGGGTAGCGTTCGCGGGGATCCTGCTGGCGCTGTCGTGGCCAGCGCCGGCGGCATCCCTGGTCGGCTTCGCGCTGATGGGCCTGGGCGCGGCGAACATGGTGCCGATCTTCTTCGTGGCGGCTTCGCGCCTGCCGGGTGTGGCGCCGGCGGAAGCCATCTCGCGCGTGGCGCGCTTTGCCTATATCGGCTTGCTGATGGGGCCGGTGATGATTGGCGGCGTGGCCCATGTCAGCAGCTTGCAATACGGACTGGGGGTGGTTGCCCTCACCATGGGCTGGATCGCCGCGGCGGGCGCGCGCCTGGCGCGCCCTTACCTATTGGCCCGCAAGGCATGACGCCCGGGGGGCTGGCTCAGGCAGCCTCGCTCCACGCCGGGGCAGGGTGCGTGCCGGCCCCTTCGAACACGAATGTATCCATCGCCAGCACGCCATAAGTGACCTCATCGGCCACGCGTGCCACGCGCGCCACGCCGGCCGGCGCCTGCTCGGCGGGCACGCCTTCATGCGGGCCCAGCGCCGCGCCCAGCGCCACGAAGAACGGCAGCAAATGCTMGTCGGCGGGATGGGCGCGGCGCGCATACGGCGCCTGCGCGCGATAGTCCGCTAAGCGCGTGGTGTCACCGGTAGCGAGCGCATCGTCCAGTGCCTGGATCATCCAGCCGCGGAATGCCTCCACATAGGGCTCGACGGGCGAGCCGTGCTGCTCGCGCCGGCCCCCGGCACCGAAGAYTTCCTGCAGGTTGTGGGTAAAGCTGCCCGAGCCGAGCACCAGCACGCCCTCGTCGCGCAGCGGCGCCAGCGCCCGGCCGATCTCGATCTGGGCTGCGGGGGGGAGATAGGGGTTCAAGGCCAGCTGCACCACCGGGATGTCGGCATCCGGGAAGAGATGTCGCATCGGCATCCAGGCGCCGTGGTCCAGCGGGCGCTCATCGTCCTGCAGCACCACCGCGGCGCCGGGGACTTGCGCGGCCTCGACCAGCGCCTTGACGCGAGCGGCCAGCCCCGGCGAGCCCGGGGCGTCGTAGCGCAGTTCATACAGCGCGCGCGGGAAGCCGCCGAAGTCGTGCCAAGCCTCCTGCCGCTCGCGGGTGCCGACCACCAGGGTGCTGTAGATCCAGTGCGCCGAGACGACCAGCACGGCGCGCGGCTTGCGCGCCCTGAGCACTTGGCCGAGGGCGTCGAAGGCGGCGCCGCTCGGGCCCGGCTCGAGGGCAAGCATGGGCGAACCGTGGGAGATGTAGATGGCGGGAAGCATGATGGCGGCCTTCAAATCCTTTTGATAGCAGTGTTTAGTTTGACAAGACTGCCCTGCCCCAGCGCCACCCATTTGCGGACACCTCCATCAAAAAACTTGAATTCACGCGGCGCCACCGCACTTCCCACCACCGCATGCGCACCCTGCCCACCCCGCGAGCGTGGGGTGCACCACACGACGCTTTAAAGATTCGGACACGCGGCGGGCAATCGGCTTATGATTCCAGCACGGGGTCCGGTCCAGCTTTGCGCGGCGCAATGCGTTGTCCGCGCGGGCCCGGGCAAACCCCGCATGACTGGATACGACGCGCCATGAAGCGTGTCAGGCTGGAGAACACCGTGGTCAAGCGCACAGCCCACAGGCCCTTGCTGCCCCATGCGAACTGGTGGCAGCCAGGCGTGTATGCCAGCGGACCGGCTGTGCTCCTATGGATCGCCGCCCGCCTGCCCGCCCCCCTGCTGGTGGATGTATTCAACGCGCCTGACGCCCCGGCGCTGCTCAACCATGTGGGCGATTCCGTCTTCGTGGCCGGGTGGGTCGGCAGCGCCCTGTGGCTGTGGCTCACGCGCCAGCGGCCGGATACGCCAGAATCGCAACAAGACGCCGGCCCGGGCGAGACGCCCGATGCCCGCAGCGCGCGCCAGCATCACGCCAGCCAGCCCTGAATCCCCRCCATCGCGCCACCAGGATGCGGGCACGCGCATGCGTGCTTCACGTGGAACATTCCATGGGGCGCTGGCCGCTCAGCCGGCCATGCGGACCTGACTCCACACGCTGCCATCCTGCTGGCCAATTAAAGAATCGCTTACTATTCTGCCTTTCAGAACGCATGCCCGGTTTCGGGGCAGGCCTCCCGCCGATTTCCCACCGCATCAAACGCCACATGCAAGCCAACGCTGCAATACCTCAAGTCCACGAAATATCCAAAACCCAACGACGAAAGGCCATCCTTGCCGCCACCATCGGCAACGGCCTGGAGTGGTTCGACTTCACCGTCTACAGCTTCTTTGCGCTGATCATTGCCAAGCTGTTCTTCCCCACCGGCAATGACCTCACGTCTTTCCTGCTGACCGTCGCCACCTTCGGCGTGGGCTTCTTCATGCGCCCAGTCGGCGCCATCGTGCTCGGCGTCTACGCCGACCGCGTCGGCCGCAAGGCAGCGCTGACCCTGACCATCCTGATGATGGCGCTCGGCACCGCCATCATCGGCCTGGCGCCCACTTATTCGTCGATCGGCATGTGGGCACCGGCGCTGATCGTGGTGGCCCGGCTGATCCAGGGCTTCTCGGCCGGCGGCGAGGTTGGCGGCGCCACCGCCTTCCTGATCGAGCACGCCCCCGACGAGGAGCGCGGCGCCTACGCGAGCTGGCAGCAGGCCAGCCAGGGCATTTCCTTCATGTTGGGCGCTGCCATGGGCGCGCTGGTGATCAACGGCCTGGAGCCGGAGCAGATCGACGCCTGGGGCTGGCGCATCCCGTTCCTGTTCGGCCTGCTGATCGGCCCGGTCGGGATGTATATCCGCTCGCACCTGGAAGAGCCGCCTGCCTTCGAGGCCCGCCGCGCCGAACGCGCTGTCAGCAAGGTCAAGTTCTCGCCGCTCACGCAGGTGCTGCGCGACCATCCGCGCGAAGTGCTGGCCGGCCTGGGCGTGACCATCCTGTGGACGGTCTGCACCTACGTGCTGGTGTTCTACATGCCGTCGTACGCCAAGCAGCAGCTCGGCCTGCCGCTGGGCGCCACCTTMCAGTCGACCGCCCTGTGCGGCGCCATCATCCTGGTGCTGTGCCCGCTGATGGGCATGCTGTCCGACCGAGTKGGCCGCAAGCGCATGCTGGGCACCGTGGCGCTGATCATCGGCGTGCTGGCTTATCCGCTGTTCCACTGGCTCAACGTCTCGCCGACCACCMAGACCCTGCTGATGGTCCAGGTGATCCTGGGCATCCTGCTGGCGGCCTTCACCGGCCCGGCGCCGGCCGTGCTGGCCGAGCAGTTCCCCACCGAGGTCCGCTCCACCGGCCTGTCGCTGGCCTACAACTTCGCCGTGACCATCTTCGGCGGCTTTGCCCCGCTGATCGTGACCTGGCTGATCGCATCGAGCGGCAGCAAGCTGGCGCCGGCCTACTACGTGATTGCCGCGGCTGCGATCAGCTTTATCGCGCTGCTGTTCATGCACGACCGTACCGGCAAACCCTTGCAGTAATACCGCCCTACGTCGCATTGGATTGGAAAAGGCCAGCCGCAAGGTTGGCCTTTTTCTTTGCGCTCAGTCCGGCGGCGCCTGCGGCGCGCCCAGCACCCGCAGCAGCCGCCAGGCCATCAAGCCCAGCACGCCGACCGCCAGCAGCAGCGCACCCCACAGGATAAAGCGCCGGTGGCGCTGGGTGTCCGAAGGCACGGCCGCCGGCGGCGATGCCGTCATGCCTGCGATCCGGGCGTCGGCGATCACCGGTGCGGGCCCGGCCAGCAGCTCAGCCCGCGCGAGCGCCCCGGGTTCTTGCGCCGCGCCTGCCGGCTCCCCCACCGCCAGCGAGAACGGCCGCGCGCCGCGCGCGACAAAGGTCACCACGGCGGGGCGCCAGCCAAGCGCCAGCACCGGCATGCCGGCGCCAAGCCCACCGGCGCGGGCATCCACGCTCAGGCGCCACTGGCGATCCGTGTTGCGCCCGATCGCCAGTTGCGCGCTTTCCTGCTCGGTACCCGCCGCCCCGGAAAGACGGTAGAGCTGTGCGCTGCTGATCATGCGCCAGGATGCCTGCGCATCGGGCCGCGACCACAGCGTGGCCTGCACCACCGTGTTGGTCTGCGGCAGGCGAACGCGCACGCGCTCGGCCGGAAAGCGTCCGCCGCTGTCGAACAGGTAATCGCCCCCAGGCTTGGCCTGCGTGGCAACGATGCCATCGCGCCATTGCAGCGCCAGCGGCGAAGGCTGGCTGGCCGCCACTGTCTCCACCTGCACGCGCGCCGGCACGGGCGGCGCGCCCTGCCACTGCAGCCGCAGGTAACGCGCCCGCAGGCGCCCCAGCGTAACGCGGTCCTGGCTCAGCGTGCTGCCCTCGCGGCTCAGCCGCAACAGCTGCGCGCCGCCCGCGGCCTGCCAGTGCTGCAGGTCGTCGCTGCTGGCAACGTCCACCCTGCCCAGGTAATCGCCATCCGGCAGGCCGATCACCACCGCGCTGGCGTCGTCGCGCAACTGGCTCAGGTCGATCAGCCATGCTCCGGCAGTGCCGGCTGCCGGCGGGGCGCTGGCGGCGCGCAGCGCGCCGTCGGTCCCGATCACCACGCCCAGGGGCGCGGACTGCCGCGACTGCGCGGCCGGCAGCGCGAACCACGGCACCTCGCGCAGCGTGCGTACCTCGGCCGCCGGCTCGGGCGGCAGATCGAGCGCGTAAGGCAGCAATTCGCCTGTTGCGTTGCGCACGCGCAGGTCAGCCAGCCCGGGGCGCGTGCTATGGGCGTAGACATCGGCGTCCAGGGTCACGGCGTAGTACGCCGCGTCGCGTTCGGTCGCCAGCGCGAACCGCTCAGCCCGCGCGGGCAGCGGCAGCAACAGCGACGACAGCAGCGATGGCAGCAGCGCGGCCATCAGCATCGGCAGCACCCGCCCGCCTGCGGTTCGGAAAACCGCCGTCACGTCGCCTCCTCCTGCTTTGGCGGCAGGGGCGAGAAGTAGCCGATCAACAGCAGCAGCACGCCCACGCCGATAAACGAGATGATCCGCTCGATGCCCTTGACGAAGGACAGGTCGAGCAGGAACAGCTTGACCACCGTCACGCCAAGCAGCGCGCCCCCCACAAACCACAGCGCGCGCGAGCCGCGGCGGGTGGCCGCCACCATGGTGATCAGCGCCAGCACGGTCCAGAACATCGACAGCGACGCCTGTACCAGCGTGGAGCCGCCCAGGCCCTCCAGCGTGTAGGGCACGCCGGCCCAGTGGTGCAGGGTGCGCAGGAGCACGGCGTTTAGCCACAGCAACACCGTGGCGATCGCGGCGTACCCGAGCACGCGTGGCCGCGTGGCCAGGCCCGCGGCGGCAAGCCGGTGCTGCCACAGCGCTACCGCCAGCATAGCAAGCAGCTGGGCGACATCGAGCGGGTTGAGCAGCGGCAGGTAGGAAAGCGGCGCGGCATCGCCGTCGCTGGACACGCTGGCAATGCTCCACAGCCACAGCAGCGCCACCAGCGGCAGCGCGCCATATAGCAGGTAGGCACGCTGGAAACGCCCCACCGGCCAACGCAGGCGCCAGCCCCAGGCCGAGAGCAGCGCCAGCAGCCCGCCATAGCCATAGGCCCAGGCGCTCCAGCTCCAGGCGCCCTCCGGCACATAGGCGCGCAGCCGCCAGTAAGCCTCGGTGGACAGCAGCACGCACACGGTCCAGAACAACAGGGCATGCATGGGCGCCAGCAAGGCATCGCGCTCATCATCCTGTTGCCGCCACAGCAGCAGCCAGGCCGCGCCAAACACGGCCAGCCAGGCGAGCGCGCCAAAGCCGAGCAAGGGCGACGCCGACTGCACGATGCAGCTAAGCACGGCCAGGACCGCCAGCACCGGCGCCATGCCCTGCGCCGGCACGCTGGCCAGCGGCCACGCCAGGACGCGCCGCGCCAGGTGCGCCAGCCACGCGCTCAGCACCATGAACAGCGCCAGCATGTCGAGCAGCGCGCGCACTTGCCAGCCCCGCACGCTGTACCAGTGCAGGATTTCGATCACGCCGCCGCCCAGCCACCACAGCAGCCCCCACAACGCCGCCCCCTGGCCAAGCGGCGCGCATGGCGCGGACCAGGCACGCGCCTCGGGCCGCCCGTGCAGGCGCCAGCCGCTGAAGACACCGGCCACCGCCAGCAGCAGCGTGCCCACGTAGCGGCTGTTCAGCACCGGCCACGCCAGTTGCGTGGCCTCGAACAAGCTGCCCGCGGCAAACGCCGCACCGGCCGCCAGCTGCAGCAGCAGCCCGCTGGCCAGCGCAAGGCGCCGCTGCTGGCGCACCCCCACCCACACCACGGCAGCGCCTTCCACGGCCCATACGGCGCTTGTGGTGCGCTCGTCGAACGCCAGCGGCACCGCCAGCGACGCAAAGATGACGCCCAGCGCCAGCACGGCTTCAAACAACAACCCCAGGCGATCGCGGCGCGCCGCCAGCCACGCCGCCAGGCCAAGATAGAACGCCGCGAGCGCCACCGCGCTCCATGCCATGGCAAAAGGAATGTTGCGCACCAGCGCGGCCTGCAGCCCCATGGCCAGCAGCGGCGTGCCAAACACCAGCGTGCCGTCCACGTAGTCCTTCAGGCTGACCTGCCGGCGCAGCGCATAGCGCAGCGCGATGCCCGTATACATGAGGAAAAACAGGATCAGGAACGGCTCCGTGGTGGCGAGCAGTTCGGGCCGGTAGTTCAGCGCGCCCCAGGCCGTGCCAATGCCGAAGGTAAACGCAAAGCCGAGCAGGTTGAGCTGGCGCCAGGCCCGGAACCAGGCGATGGCAAAGATGCCGGCATTGAGCAGCGCGTAGTAGCCAAACAGCATCACATGGCTGCCGCCGCCCGTTGCGATCAGCACCGGGGCAAGGAAGCCGCCGGCGCTGCCGGTAAAGGCCAGCGCCGGGGCGTTCTGCAGCACCGCGAGGCCGCCGGCGAGCGCGCAGATGGCCACCATCAGCGGGAACGCGGCCGCGGCCGGCAGCAGGCCGTAGAGCTTGGTGGCGGCGAAGACGGTGAGATACAGCACGCCCACGCCACCGCCCTGCAACACAAGCGCATAGGCGGCGCGCCGCTCGCGCAGGCGCCAGCCCGCCATCAGCAGCACCACCGCGCCAGCCGCCACGCCAGCCAGCCGGAACTCGACCGGCAGCATGGCGTTGTCGGAGGCATACTTGAGCAGGAACGCCACGCCGAAGAACAGGATCAGGATGCCCACCCGCACCACGCTGTTGCCGCCAAGCAGCCAGCCGCGCGCGGCGGATATCGCACGCTCGACGAAGTCGGGTTCGCGCGGCCCGAGCGTGGACGAAAGCGGTGGTTCAATGTGGCGCGCGCTTGCCGGTGCGGGAGCAGGCGCCGATGCCGGAACGGGCGCGGAGATCGGCGCAGGCGCCGCCTCGACCGGGATCGGGATCGCCGCCGGGGGGAACGGCGCTGGCACGGCGGCGCTGGCAGCCGGCTCGAAGGACGGGAATTCGCTGGCTGCCACCGTACCCGGCGCTGCGCCAGGGGCCGATGTGGCTGATGTGGCCGATGGAGTGTCCACGCTCTCGCCGCGCAGGCTCGCCAGCTCGCGCTTCAGCGTGGACAGCTCCTGCTCAAGCCGCAGCACGCGGGCTTCGAGCGGAGCCGCCGCCGCGCCCCGCGCTTCGCCGTCAACAGAGGGCCGGGTGGGCCGGTCGCTGACCATCCAGCCAAAACCGAAGCCCAGGACCGCGCCTGTCAGCGCACCACCAAACCCGGCCGCCACCATGCCGAGCACCAAGCCAATCACCCCGAATATCCAGCGCATCAGATGAGGTTTCGCCTAAGAAGGTTGGGGAAGGCGGCGGCMGTTGGTGCGGATACTGCGTTTGCCGGCACCAGTAACCGCCTGCATCATGCGCGCCCAGTGTACCGCCAGGCCGACATTTCCAGGCGATTCCAGGCGATATGCGCCGGCTGGGCGCTTAGCCGGGGTGGTTATTCTTCTTCGCCCTCTTTATGGATATTGATCACATGCCGCGCCTCGAACCAAAGCGGCATGCCGGGTGCCATTTCCTCTGTGCAATAGGGCTGGTTGTCCAGCTCGCCACTGTAGAGATCGCCCTCGCGGCCGGTCACGATCACCCACATGCGCTCCACATGCTGCTCCTCGCGGTCCTGCTCGTCGGCGGTGACGATGCGAAAGATCAGCTTCACCAGCTGGCCGGCCTGCAAAGCCTGGCGCTCAGCCAGCGCCGGCACCCAGAACGTCTCGGGGTGCGCCTCGCCGATGACCTCGCCGTCGTCGAGCTGCCAGCCGTCTTCTTCGATGGTCGCCAGTCGTTTTTCCATGTCAGTCCTCATCATAAATTCGTCCTTTACGGGCGGCATCGTAGCAAATGCGCCCCGAGGCCGCGCGGCCGCGACATGCCGCACGAGTCGCTTTAAGATGGCAGATCGAAGGAGAACGCACCCATGGCAGCAGATAGCGACGTGACAAAAAAAGTGGCAACGAAGGTGCCGAAGACGGTGCCGAAGAAAGCGGCACCGAAAGCAGCAAAGAATGCGGCGCCACCAGTGACAAACATCGTGGCGGACACGGAACGCCAGCGCTGCAGCTGGTGCGGCACGCTGGAAGACTACTGCCACTACCACGACAACGAATGGGGCTTTCCCGTCGACGACGACCGGCGCCTGTTCGAGAAGCTATGCCTGGAAGGCTTCCAGGCCGGCCTGAGCTGGCTCACCATCCTGCGCAAGCGCGAGGCGTTTCGCCGCGCCTTCGCCAACTTCGAGATTGAAAAGGTGGCCCGCTTCGGCGAACGTGATATCCAGCGGCTGCTGGGCGACGCCGGCATCGTGCGGCACCGCGGCAAGATCGAGGCCGCCATCAACAACGCGCAGCGCGCCCGCGAGCTGCTGGAGACGGAGCCGTCGCTGGCCGCGTACTTCTGGCGCTTCGAACCCGATCCGGCCAGCCGTCCCAAGCTGCTGACGCCGGAAGTGCTGCGCACCATGGCCGTCTCGCCGGAATCCACCGCGCTGTCCAAGGACCTGAAGAAGCGCGGCTGGCGCTTTGTCGGCCCCACCACGATGTACGCGCTGATGCAGGCGATGGGCCTGGTCAACGATCACCGGGAGGGCTGCGAGACGCGCGAGGAAGTCTTGCGGGCAAGGAGAGCATTCAAGGTGCCGCGTTGAGTTGAGTTGAGTTGAGTTGAGTTGAGGTAAACGCCGAGGCGGCGGCAGGCGGACGTCTGACGTATACGTGGCGGCCAAAGTTTCGACGCAGGTATACGTGCGGAGCGCTGCGCCAAATGCAGGCAACGTATACGTCCGCCGCAATGGTGGCCCTATGTCTTTCTTTATTGTTTACGTATACCAATATAGTAGTAGTAGGTAAACGGCCTCATTTTCGGTGGATAAGCCGGTTTTTCCCTTTTCACTCAATGACTTACGAATAAGATAAGTCCCAGGGAATACCCTGCTCTCGCGGGATATCTGGCGGGCGTATACGTGGGGCGCAAAAACCGCCCGAAAGTTGTTCGTATACGCCCCACAACCCACCCCCAGCCGGGACACAGCTTTCCTGCCTGCTTATCCCCAGGGTTTTGCGTAGTTATCCACAACCGGGCCGGGCATTCCCCTAGCCTTCATCGATCGCATGTTGCGGCCCGACCAACCGCGGCCAGCCTGCGTGTCTGTCGTTCTCCAACAGGTTTACCCGGAAAAGTGGCGACGCATCCGCTAATAGTGCCGCCAGGCGGATGGCATGGTCCATGCGGTTAAGGGTTCAGAGCGCGGCGCCGATGCTCGTTTCCTTCCACGTCCCCACCTTCCCACCTGGAGCTATCGCTCCTTTGGAGAACCGTCATGAAGATCAACCGCCATGCACCACGAGAGAGCCGGCCTTGTTCGCGCATGCAGGCAGCGATGCGAGCGCTGCGCCGAGGGGTCCTGCTGATTCGCGTGCTCGCGCTGTGCGCGAACAGCATCGCCCATGCCCAGCCCGCCGCACCGGCCCAGTCATTGGTCACGCCCGAGCAGACGTTTGCGCGGGGTTACCTCGAAGCTGTCTCCACCGGCTATGACAACGGCCAAGCGCAGCTCGGATCCGAGGGCATCGCCCCCGTGCGGTTGCCGCACTCGCCTGCCCTGCAGATCAGGCCGTCCCCAGCGCCGTCCGCACCGGCACCCACGGCCGCAAATCCGTCGGTGGTCCCGGTTTCGCAGAAGACGCGCCGCGAGTAACCGCAGTGAGCCGTGAGAACGACGTGCGCATTGCACCGTCATGCCGTCATGCCCGCCGTCGCGTCGGCATGCGCATCAGGGAACGCCGTACGCCAAAACAAAAAGCGCACTACGTTGTTAAACGTAGTGCGCTGTCTTGTACTGCGAATCTGGTGGCCGAAGGACTATAAAACTATGCACATAAGTCCTTTATAAAAAAGGAATTTATACATCAATCCAGCAAAGATGCCCCCAGAAGTGCCCCCAGCTTTTGGGGGCTGCAATTGCCGTCTGACGTTGGCTTGCTGCACGTCCCCAAAGTCACTAGGGACGTTGCCGGGCACCAACACTAAACAAGGCGGCAGCTTGCAGCGGGAGCAGCTCGCCGCGTGGTTTCCGCGGTCCGCGCCCTACATAACCCAGTGAAGTCGACGTACTTGCAAGGCTTGCTCATCACCGGTGTCGCCGGGAGGAGCTCGATACTCTGCGTTGGGAAGATGTCGATTTTTTGTGGCGCAGTCTCCACATCGCAGACAAGATCGAAACCGCCCGCGAAATTCGCCTGACAGCCTAGCTCCGCGCTATATGGCACAACCAATCGATCGAAGTCGCAAAGCAGCCTCATGTAACGCTGCACGGCCTGCGCCGATCCTTCGGCACGCTAGCTGAATGGCGCGAGGTTCCAATTGGCGCTGTGGCACAGATTCAGGGGCTCAAGCCGTCAGCGTTGGCTGAGAAACACTAGACGCCGGCCGCTCGACATGTTGCGTATGTGGCACGACAAGATTGAAACTTGGCTGCTGGACCAGGCGGGCATTGATTTTCAGCCCGCCCCAGCCAACCACACTGAGAACACGGGGCAACACTGAAGCAGTAACGACAACAAATGACTTCCTCAGAAATGTAATGGCCTTGCCGCACGCGTTAGAGCGCTATCTTGGACCCGCCGTCAGGAGATGGAGCGCCTCTTTGATCAGATCGACTGACGCGCTCACGTTCGGTGCAGGCTCGTCAATTCGCTCGGACATTGAGAGGTAGGCCCAATGAACAGCCACCGAGTGCTTGGCCAGTGCGACCAGGTGCGGCCCGCTCGGGCCGCGCACGCCAGCCAGCCAGTTTTGGACCGTTCGCTCGCTCGCGCCTGTCCATCGCGTCAGTTTCTTGACCGCGTGCCGGGACCGACCCAGCTCCTTCGCTAGGGCCATGGCGATTACGGCGGGATATTCCTCACTGATTCCCAGTCCCTCACGCAACGTCTTGCGGGCTTTCGGCAACATTTTTCGCGTCTCCAAAACTATGATCCTTGAAGGCAGGCGCCAAGGACGCGGTACTCCGTCTATAGCCTTTCGGTGAGGCCTTTCGGCCGTCCGCTTGCGTCGCCAGTGGCAGGAGGTAGGGTGGACCGATTATCGCGCAGGGAGGATACGCAGGGCGCAGGTCGCGACGGTCGAGCTGCGGCGTACGTGCGCATGTCGACAGAGCATCAACAATATTCGACGGAAAACCAATTAGACATCATCCAGGCGTTCGCTGACTCTCGTGGACTCGAAATCGTCCGCGTCTACGCGGACGAAGGAAAGAGCGGACTGCGCCTTGATGGCCGCGATTCGCTTAAAGCGCTGCTGCGAGACGTTGAATCTGGCTACGCGGACTTCTCAGCTATCCTGGTTTATGACGTGAGCCGCTGGGGGCGCTTTCAAGACCCCGACGAGAGCGCAAGCTACGAAGTTCGCTGTAAGCAGGCGGGCGTCCGGGTGCTCTACTGCGCCGAGCAGTTCGAGAACGATGGTAGCCCGGTCTCAAGCATCATAAAAAGCGTCAAAAGAACAATGGCCGGCGAATACAGCCGCGAGCTGAGCGTCAAAGTCCACGCTGGTCAATGCCGCCTTATCCGCCACGGCTTTCGGCAGGGTGGTCCGGCAGGATTTGGCTTACGGCGCGTACTCGTCGATCACACCGGTGTCGTCAAGGGGGAGTTACGACGCGGCGAACACAAGTCCATTCAAACCGATAGGGTGATTCTCGCCCCTGGACCGGCCGAAGAGCTGATGACGGTGCGCGGCATCTACCGGGAGTTCGTCGAAGAGGGGCGGTCGGAATCAGAGATCGCGGTCACGCTCAACAAGAGTGGGCTCGCCACCGACCGCGGAACACCGTGGACTCGAGGGACGGTCCACCAAATCCTCATCAATGAAAAATACGCTGGCCATAACGTGTGGAATCGGACGTCGTTCACGCTAAAACAAGAGCGCGTGTGCAACCCGCCCGCCKCATGGATCAGAAGAGACGACGCCTTTGAACCAATCGTCGATCGAATGATGTTCGAGGCTGCACGGCAAATCATCCTCGCTCGGTCTTACCGAATGAGCGACGCCGAGATGCTCGATGCGTTGTGTCAGCTGCTCTCGCGGCAAGGCTACCTCTCCGGCATCGTCATTGACGAGGCGCCTTTCTGCCCATCCAGCAGTGCCTACACGAACCGCTTCGGCAGTTTGCTTCGGACATATAGCCTAATTGGATACTCGCCAGAGCGCGACTACCGCTACGTGGAGATAAACAAGCGGCTGCGCGAGTTGCACCCTGAGGTTGTTGCCGACGCCGAGCGTGCCATGACGGAAACTGGCGCGCGGGTGGAAAAGGAGCCTATCACCGGCCTTCTGAGCGTCAACGACGAGTTCCGAGTCTCCCTCACGCTCTCGCGATGCCGACCGACCGACGCAGGGACCAATCGGTGGCTCATCCGTTTCGATAACGCACTTCGGCCTGACATTACGGTCGCAGTCCGGATGGAGCTCGACGCGCGAACCATCCGCGACTATTACCTGTTGCCTTCGATTGACATGCGTGCGGACCTGATCCGCCTTGGCGACCACAATGACTTTGGGCTGGAAGGCTACCGCTACGACGATCTGTCGATGCTCTGCCGTCTCGCGCGCCGCATTCCGCTGAAGGGAGTCGCTTATGAATGACAGAGTAGAAAAGTTCGTCTCGACGCTCGTGCGCAGCGACCAGATCACGTTGATCCCAGTCGATCGCCTACGAGTGCTCAACCCAAGAACGCGCAACCGATACTTCTTCTCGCAGTTGGTCGAGAACATTGCCTCCGTTGGCTTAAAACGCCCGATCACTGTCGCTTTGGGAGGTCGCGACGGCGACGGTGAATGGCACGAGGTCCTTTGCGGACAAGGCCGCCTCGAGGCTTTGAAGATGTTGGGAGAGACAATGATCCCTTGCTCGGTGGTGGAGGCTGACGAGCTGGACCGCTACCTCATCACACTGGCGGAGAATATTGCGCGGCGTAGACACTCGACTGTCGAGCTGATGTCTGGCCTGCAAGTTTTACGGGAAAAAGGCTACTCGACCGAGGACATTGCGAAGAAGACCAGCCTCGATTCTTCCTACGTCAACGGAATTCTGCAATTGCTCAACAAAGGCGAGCAGCGACTCATCCAAGCGGTGGAGAAGCGAGTGATGCCGCTGTGGCTCGCCATCGAAGTCGCTCGTGCTTCCAGCGATGAAGTTCAAGCCGCGATGGTGGCGGCGTATGAGTCGGGAACTCTTAAAGGCGAGCAGCTTCTACGAGTGCGCCGAATTCTGAGTAAGCGCGAAGCTTCCGGCAAAAAGGTCCATCCTAGCCCGACTTCTCGTGAGAAACCTACGCCCCAGAAGCTTCTACGCACTTACCAGAACGAAGTCCGACGCCAGAAGATGACCGTGCAAAACGCCACCATTCAGGAGCAGCGTCTGCTGTTAATTATCTCAGCCATAAAGAAATTTCTGTCCGATGAGCATTTTCGAACGCTTTTGCGAGCGGAGAACATCAAGGATATTCCCGAAGCGGTTGCTTTGCGTCTTCCCCAGGAGTTGTTGCCATGAGCCATATCAAGCATGCGTTCGAGCAGAAAATCGTCGAAATCCCGGTCGAGCACGTTATCCCCGGGGCGGCGCTGCCGAAGGGCGTTCTCGCCACCCCGAAGTTCAAGACCATTCTCGGCTCCATTGCCGAACTGGGTGTCATCGAACCACTTGCAGTCTTTCGTTCGACTGAGAGGCCGGGCGACTATGACCTGCTCGACGGTAGGCTACGGCTTGAGGCTTTGAAGCAGCTCCGCCGTCCGACTGCTCCTTGCATGGTCTCAAGCGATGACGAGAGCTTTACCTTCAATCGTCACGTCAATCGCCTATCAGCCGTCCAGGAGCACCGGATGATTCGTGCAACCCTTACGAAGGGCGCATCGGAAAAACGTATTGCGGAAGTCTTGTCTATGGACGTGCGTAGCATTCGTGATCGTGCGAGGCTGCTAGACGGAGTCGCTCCGGAAGCGGCCGCACTATTGAAGGACCGACAGGCTGCCCCCAAGGTGTTTCGCGTCTTGAAGAAGATGAAGCCCTTTCGGCAAATCGAGGCCGCCGAAATGATGGTTGCGGCTAATAAGTTCTCAGCTCCGTATGCGGATATGATTCTGGTCACAACTCGTCCTGAAGCTCTGGTCGACGGGGCGAAGAAGAAAAGGGACGAGATCTTGCCTGAGGACCTGGCGCGTATGGAGAAGGAGATGGAACGGCTTCGCCAAGACTGCCAAGCCGTCGAGGACGAGATCGGGGACACAATGTTGACCCTTGTAGTAGCCAAGAGCTTCATGACACGCTTACTACGAAATGAGGCGGTTCACGCTCACCTCAAGCGCCACCACGGGGACGCCCTCTCCAGCCTCGTATCGACCATGGACGCAATCGCCGCAGATAATCGGGTCTCTGAACGGGAGTGAGCGGAAACCTCACTGCTCAAACGCAATACGCCTGTCGTCCATCCTCACCTATCAGTAGTATTGTCGGATGTAGCTGTACGCTTTCTCGAACAGTTCCTCATCCGCGTGCAGCTTGTACTTGAAGAGGGCTTTGCGCAGTGCTTTCTTCACCTCGCGCTCGCCAGCTTGCGTTCCCTGCCAGCCGGGAAAACGCACCAGGCGCACGATTTCGTCGATGTCCGCTACCACGCGTTCGACCATGATCGGCGTCTCGGCCGTCTTGGCCTCGTTGAACAGCTCAGTCAGAGCCGCCTTGCCGCGATCCTCATCCTCTTCTGGCGGGACTTCCCTCTCGGCCTGCAGGGTTTCCTTGGCGATCTCAAGCAACTGCTTCAGGAACTCCACGCTGTTGATTTGTCCGGACTCGAAACGATCCTTCAACGCATCCAGGCGTTCGGAAAGCTGTTTGAACTTGGGGATGCCCGCGTGCTTGCGCAGGCGCCGGTTCAGTTTGATTTCGATCTCTTTGGCCTTCTTCGGATCAGGGTTCGAGAGCACCGCTTCCAGCAAGTCGGCGTCTAGCACCAGGGTGTCGAGGTCATCGCGCACCGCATCCACATGCACGTTCTGATGGATCAGCTCAATGGTTTTGGCGCCAAGCGAATGCCAAATCAGCTTGCCGTGGCCGCTGGATGGCTGCACCGACTGGTATACCTGCGACAACCACTTGTAGTCCTTCTCAAACGGGCCCAGCACCGTATCGGGCGACAGCGCCTCCCAGATCTTGTTGAGTACGCTGAATTCGGCGGCAAAGTTGTCCCGAACCTCGTTGTTGGGCAGGCATTGCTGCGCGGCGATCAGGCCCTCATAGCCTTGTAAGGTGCGGTCACAGCCTGCAAAGAACGCTAGGCATTTCTGCATCGCCTCGGGCAGTTTGTCCTTCAGCTCCTGGATGTTGCTAACCACCTGCTTGACGCTCTGGTCGTCGAACTCCAGCGCAGCCGCCACGTCATCGAAGATACCGAGGTAGTCCACGATCAGTCCGTGGGTCTTCTGCTCCGAGTACGTCCGGTTCACCCGGCAGATCGCCTGCAGCAGCGTGTGGTCACGCAGCGGTTTGTCCAAGTACATAGCCTGCAGGATCGGCGCGTCGAAGCCGGTGAGCAGCTTGGCGGTGACGATGATCAGCTTCAGCGGATCGGCCGGGTCGCGAAAGCGGTCGAGCAGCCGCTCCTCTTCATCGCGCGAACGATCATAGGGCGCATACTCCGGATGCTCCTTCTTGTCGGACGCCTGCACCGACATCACGATGTCCGTGGCCTCGGGCGGCAGCAGCTTATCCAACTCCGCCTTGAACAGCAGGCACGACTCACGATCGAAGGTTACGATCTGGCCCTTGAATCCGTTGGGTTCAACCTTGGTCTGGAAATGCTCGACGATGTCTTCGCACACCTTGCGGATGCGCTCTGGCGTCTTGACCAGCACGGCCATCTTGGCGGCGGTCTTGGCGAGGTTGTCCTTGTCTAGGTCCGACAGGCCGCCGGTCAAATCCTTGTAGGCGGCATCGAGGGCGGATTTGTCGATGTGCAGATCGATGAGGCGCGGCTCGAAGTGCAGTTTCAGTGTGGCGCCGTCGCGGATCGATTCCTCGAAGCCGTAGCGGCTCATGTAGCCTTTTTCGTCCTCATCGGCACCAAAGGCGTAGAAAGTGTTGCGGTCGGCGCGGTTGATCGGCGTGCCGGTTAACCCAAACAGAAAAGCATTGGGCAGGGCTTCGCGCATCTTGCGGCCTAAGTCGCCTTCCTGCGTGCGGTGGGCTTCGTCCACCAGCGCAATGATGTTGCTGCGGTCGTTCAGGCTGCCGGTGGTTTCGCCGAACTTGAAGATCGTGGTGATGATGATCTTGCGCACGTCCTGAGCCAGCAGTTGCAGCAGCTTCTCGCGGGTGTCGGCCTTTTCCAGATTGGGGATGTCCGCGCCGGTGAAAGTGCCCGTGATCTGCGTAT
The DNA here is from genome assembly GCF_056399905.1 of Cupriavidus sp. 01L46. Classification (NCBI taxonomy): domain Bacteria; kingdom Pseudomonadati; phylum Pseudomonadota; class Betaproteobacteria; order Burkholderiales; family Burkholderiaceae; genus Cupriavidus; species Cupriavidus sp. 01L46. The sequence continues at coordinate 8,072 of NZ_JBFTSF010000032.1, read as the reverse complement.
CGAGGTCGATCCGGTCCACCACGATCAGCACGGTGGGGTTCTTCAGCCCGGCGTGCATCCGCAGCTTCTGCGCGGCAAACACCATCAGCAGCGACTTGCCAGAACCCTGGAAGTGCCAGATCAGTCCCTTCTTGGGGTAGCCCGCCAGCACGCGCTCCACCAGCTTGTTGGCCGCCTCGTATTGCTGATAGCGGCAAATGATCTTGATGCGGCGTTTCTTCTTGTCCGTAGCAAACAGGGTGAAGCTGCCCAGGATGTCCAGCACCACATGCGGCCGCAGCATGCTCTCGGCCGACAGTTTGAGTGACTTCAGTGGATGATGCTGGCCGTCATTGCCTGCGCCGTCCAGATGCCACGGTCCCCAACCCTTGACCGGCAGCCCGATGGACCCGTAGTGGTAGGCCTTGCCCTCGGTGGCCACCGAGAACACGTTGCAGACGAACAACTCCGGCACGAATTTCTCATAGTCGTCGTACACCTGTACCGCGCCATCGACCCAGCTGATGCACTTCTTGACTGGCGTCTTGGCCTCGATCAGCACTAATGGTAGGCCGTTGACCAACAGCACCAGATCGGCGCGACGCTCAGTGGGACCGGCGCGGTAGATGAACTGCTGGGTAACGATGTACTGGTTCTGCGCCAGGTCGTCCAAGTCGATCAGCCGCACCGGCACATGCTCGTTGTTCTGGCCGAAGGGCATGGAGCGCTCGCCGCGCATCCAGGCTGTCATTTCCTCGTTGGCGCGGATCAGGCCATCCGAGCGCACCGACAGCACGATGGCGCGCAGCTTGTAGAGCACTTCGTCGGCCCGGTCAGGCTGGGCGGCGATCTCCGGGTTCAGACGGAACAACGCATCGCGCAGCCAGGGCTCGACCAGCACTTCCTGAATCTGGCGCGGTACGTCAGCCGGTGCCGAGTAGCGCCAGCCGATGCCCTTGGGGCTGGGACCGTAGCTGGCTTGCGGTTCTTGAATGGTGTTTGCCTGTTCCGCCTTGCCGGCGCCGGCGAGCAGATCGCGGACGTAAGCTTCGACAGTGTTCGATTCATTGAATGATTTCATGGCTTCGCGATGCCTTCTTCGAGAACAGTTGAGATCAGTGCATCAACGATCGAGATGCGTCGCTTCAACTGTTCAGCCGCAGAATCAATCTCGCGCGCTACCGCAACTACTCTTGCTTGCGCATCTGCATCCAGATTGGGTACTCGTATTCGCTTTAGGTCCGTCGCCCCAACTCGAAGGCGGCCAGTAGACCCGGTTAGCAGCCCGATGGCAGCACGATGAAACTGCTTGGAAGTAACGAGTAGATAGAGAAATTCTTTCGACAGGCTTTTGCCGGCCCGAAGTACGATGAACTCCGTTGATGCCCCGCACTTTTCGATCGAATCCGGTACGAGGGCAATCTTACCGTTCTCTAGGCAAGGTGTTATTCGTGCCATAAGAACATCGCCACCTTTGGCGCGCACTCCACMACGGCTTCCTTTTGGTGTGAGTCGATCTCGAGATATGTCACGCGTCCACGGTTCTACATCCTCCATGGCGATGAAAGGGTCGTCTTCGGTGACATTTTTGATTGTCGGATTGATCTCCGCTAATGCATCTAGTTCTACGGTCTTGAAACCACTTTCATAAATCAAATTCTTGATCGAGGAGTCGCGAGTTACTAACAGACAGGCCTGCGCATCAAGCAGAGCCTCCCGTGCCTCGTAAGCGACGGTCAAGCGCTTCGCGATCGCAATCTGTTGCTCCAGAGGCGGAAGCCAGATCTCCAGGTCAGCAAGATCTCGCCACCTGAAATGCGGTGTTATCGATCCAATAGCTTTCTCGACTACCCAGGATCTCACGACCGCTGCATTCAGCAGGTAGCGTAGAAACATTGGGTCGGCATCTGACGAAGCCTTAGGCTTTAGGACTAGTATTTTTTCGCCAGTAATTCCGTCAAAGGGTGCGACTGCATACTTGTTAAGTTTTGGCCTGCGTGTGGGGAATAGGAACATTCCTTCTCGAAATGCATAGCGAAATGTCGGCGGAAGACAGCCGTCGCTCATCGGATTCGATCTTCGCAAGAAGATGTCCCCGCTATCGAGATGGTCTACGCCAACATAGTGCTCAAAATTAAGTAGCCCTGTGTTTGCAATTTGCTCTTGGTGCCGCTCAACCATATCGCCTACGCGCACCTTGAACCAAATGGGACTAACGGTCAGCTTCTCAACCATCAACGGATTCCTCGGAGGTGAGCCCGTCCAACGTTTCGAGGAAGGTAGTGATTTGCGACCACAACGCATGCCGTTCACTCGTCCACATCTCCAAGGCTCTGGCCATAGTTTTCGGATGACCATTGCTGTCCATGATAGTAGCTACTTTCGCCTGCTTAACGTACAGCGGGATCGACAGATTGCCAGCGGTCACACCGATTTCAGTCAAGGTGGCGACCTTGGCGAAACCRGGCACATCCGCAAATGTCTTGTAGGCGGCCAGGATGCGCTGCTGGTGTTCCAGTTTCAGGAAACTCTGAGTTCGCTCGCGGGTGCCTTCGAGCAGATCCGGGTTAGCGGTCTCGATGGCGTGCATGGCCTTCTGGATGGCAGCGCCGACGTTCTTGGGTGCCTGGCGTATATCGTTCCAGTGAGCGCCTTGGGGGATCTGGAAGCGGTGGTTCTCAGCGAACTGGGCATAGGAAAGGTCGCCATTGGAGTTAGCCAGCGCCGCCTGGTATTCCTCTTCCCATACATCCGACACGCGCTTGTAGAACAGCAGCGGAAAGATGAACTGCTTGTAGTCGCCCGCGTCGATGAGGCCGCGCAGCAGCACGGCGGCGCCCCAGAGGTAGCTTTCAAGTTCTTGTTGGCTGATGCGTTTGCTTGGGTGACTCATTTCAGCCATCCCCCTTCAGTCATGACCTGCGCGAGCCGTTCTTCGGCCTCGCGGCAGCGGGTGAGCGCATCCTTGAACGCCGCGATGGCGTCCGGCAGCAGTGGGATATCCTCTTGCAGCGGCGGCAGGACGTAGCGCGAGATGTTCAGCGTCCAGTCCTCGGCCTTGATCTCGTCGAGACTGACCACCCGGACCGCGTCCTGCACATCGGTGAAGTCGCGATACCAGCCGAGGATGTCGGCAGCGTGCTCGGGCTCCAGATAGTTTTGCGCGCGGCCCCGGCGGAACAGGCGCGAGGCATCGACAATCAGCACCTTCTTCTTGTGCTTGGCCAGCTTGCGCTTGCGCAGGACTAGGATGCACGCGGCGAGCCCGGTGCCGTAAAACAAATTGGGGGCGAGCCCGATCACGGCCTCGACCAGATCCATTTCCAGCAGCTTCTGGCGGATACTGCCTTCCACGCCCTTGCGGAATAGTGCGCCCTGGGGTAGCACCACAGCCATTCGGCCGGTCACGTCAGCCGTCGACTTGACCATGTGCTGCACCCAAGCGAAGTCACCGCTCGAAGATGGCGGCAGACCGGCAAAGTTGCGGCCGAAGGGATCGTTCAGCCACAGGTCCTCGCCCCACTTTTCCAGTGAGAAGGGCGGATTGGCGATCACGCAGTCGAAGCTGGCCAGCCGGTCGCCTTCGAAGAACGCCGGGTCGCGCAGCGTGTCGCCGCGCACCACCTGAAAGTCCTCGATGCCGTGGAGGAACAGGTTCATCCGCGCGATAGATGAGGTGGTGAGGTTCTTTTCCTGCCCGTACAGCTTGCCCCACAGACGCTTGACGTCGCCGTGCAGCTCTTTGACGTGCTGCACGGCAGCCAGCAACATGCCGCCGGTACCGCAGGCCGGGTCATAGATGGTCTCGGCTTCCTTCGGGTCGAGCATGTCGATCATCATCCGCACCACGCTGCGCGGGGTGTAGAACTCGCCGGCTTTCTTGTTAGTAGCGTCGGCGAACTTCTTGATCAGGTATTCATAGGCGTCGCCGAGCAGGTCAGAGTTGACATTCTTGTTGCCAAACGGCAGTTTGGAGAAATGCTCGATCAGGTCCTTGAGCAGGGCATCCGAGAGGCGCTCCTTGTTCGACCACTGCGCGTCGCCGAACACGCCATACAGCGTTTCCGGGTTGGCCTTTTCGATCCCGCGCATCGCATGCTGCAGCGCGGCACCGACATTGCTCGCCTTGGTGCGGACGTCGTTCCAGTGGCAGTCTTCTGGGATCTGGAAGCGGTGCGACTCTGGGAACCAGGCCAGTTGCTCATCGCCGGTCTCGTCGACGATCTCCTGGTATTCCTCGTCCCATACGTCGCAGATGCGCTTGAAGAACAGCAGCGGGAAGATGTAGGTCTTGAAGTCAGCCGCATCCACCGGGCCGCGCAGGATGTTCGCGGATTCCCAGAGATGGCCTTCGAGTTGGCTGAGGGTGATTTGTTGGTCGCTCAAAAGCATTGCCCTTCTATATCGATGCCGGCGCACTGCGGCTTGTGTTCTCGTTTGGTCTTCATCGGTTACTCGAACAGCCGGTTTTGCTTGACGACGTAGCCCGCTGGCTTCTTCTGCTTTTCCACTACACCTTCATCGATCAGGCGCTGCAACCATGCCTTGGCCTGCGCGCTTGAGACGTCCAGCGCGGCGGCCACTTCGGCGTCTTTCATCGGCGCATTCAATAGCCGCTGAATCGCGGTGCGTACTGCTGCGAAGAGCACTTCCGCCGGGGTCGATTCCGGCTGCGGAGATTCCTTGGCCTCGCCTATCGGTACTACGGCCTCCGACGTGACTGACGGCTGCTCTTCAAATGCCGCAACTGGTGGTTGCGCATCTGGAACAAGGTCGGCAGGTGCCGATGACTCGCTGCCGAGCTGGGGCACTGGAGCGGTGTCGAGTGGCACGGGCGACGTGGGCATGGCGTCAGCTGGCGATGGCCCGTCGTTCGAAAACAGCGAAATACCAATCTGTGAGGAGGCCGTCGGCATCGCCATGTTGAACACCGCATCGAACGAATCCACGTCTGTCGGGTTCGGCCAGGGAAGCGCACCTTTCCTTCGCAAACCATCCAGTCCGGCAGAAGATTCGCCGGTCGTTCGAACGAAGACGGGGACGAACTTGAGTTTGTCGAGCTGCTCGACGGCGCCCGCCCAAGTACCACCCTTGTTGAGGTCGGAACTCACCACGAGGGAGGCATCGGCCAATGCGTAAATCAGCTTGTTCCGTTGCATAGCATTACCGACGTTGAACCCGGCACTCGGGTCGTAGGGCGAAATCAGCACCAGTTGGCCATCGAGCAGCAGGTTGCGGTGCTCGCGGTTCATGGTGGTCTTTTCCAGACTGTCTGCCAGAACGCCACAGACTTTGCCACCAGCCTCCAAGGCGCCACGCATGGCGGCCTGATCGATACCTTTGGCGCCGCCTGAGACAAGCGTTCTCCCTGCCCGAGCGGCGAGCCGGCCAACTACCATCGTGTAGTCGATGAGGGAGTCGTCCACATGACGCGACCCGACGACGGCAAGTCCACCAGAATCCAGCAGACTCATGTCGCCACAGCCATAAATGACGGCAKGTGCGTCTTCGCGCAGTCGCGCTTTCAAGCGCCGGGGGTACTCGGCATCGGCCCGGCTGGCCACCCAAATGGCACGCGCTTGCCATCGCTCGATGACTTGGCTCAACAGGAACCCGCGCCCCAGCAGTCGCTGCAAGCGGCTCTCGTCAATCACCGGCTGGCACGCACGCAGGATGTCAGCCGCGTCCGGCGAGATGAGATCGGCTGGCTGACGTTGGACCTCGCGCAAATGACGGGCAAGGCGTTTGTATTCGCCGGGCGAAAGCAGATCGGGTGACGCAGTGCCACGTCCGGCAATGAGCGGCGCCGTCAGCAGCAAGATCGCCTGGGTGTTGGGTGAAAGGACTGGCGTCATTCGTCGTGCCCCGTCTGGGAGAGGGCCATCGGCCAAACTGCGCCACTACCGTTCTTGCGAAGGAGCCACGCAGACACCGTCAGCGTCCAGCGCGAATCGACCATGTCATCAACCAGGAGGACAGGGCCGGGCGGGATGCGCTGGCCACTAAATGCGAGCGAGCCATCAATGTTGCGCGCCTGTTGTGTACTGTTTGCCATCGTTTTCTGTTCGGGTCTTGCGTCTGTTTTCGCGATGACCATATGAAACGCCAGACCCAACGCAGCAGCCAAGCGTTGCGCAAAATTCGGTACCAAATCGGGATGCCGAAGCGAAGGAACGCAGGTCACCCAAGTCGGCGTCGGTTGCGGACTCCACTCATGGATCATCTTCACGCATGCAGCAACAAGGTCGTCGGAAAAATGACTATCATGGTATTTGCCCTGGCGAACCAAGCCGCCCCAACCGGCATCTCCCCAGACGCATAGTGCTTTACCGGGCTGCGCTTGAAAATCACTGTTCGTATTGCTGTCTATGCCGAACTGAGGCATCCCGCCTATTGGCCATTTCTTGCGCGGCTCGATGGGCAAGCTGGTTCGACGAAGAAATGCGACGGCCGCTTTGACCAGCTCGGCGTCCACGGTTGTAGGCAGCGGCTGTAAGGCAGGTTTTGTGACAACGCTTGGATCGCCGTCGAGCGCGCCGATCAGAAAGCCCATGTGCTCACCAAACGGCAGGCTGACGTAGTCCTGCATCTGCTGGTGTTCCTCTCGCCGTAGCGCAGTGAGCCGTTCCGCTCGATCCCAAAAGCTTTCGCTCAGCGTTGCTGCCGTAAGCTGCCATTTGCTACCTTGCTTGGCGATGGGCGCTGGTGCTTCGAGGGAGAGAAGCGCAATCGTCTTGTCGACACGCCCCTTGCTCAGGTTGACTCTACTCAGTAATTCGGGGACGGACAATCCGTTAGGAGCTTCTTCAAGCGCCCCCAGGACCTCGGCGACTTCCTGTCGGGTTGGGAAAGCACTCCGGATAAACCAGTCAGTGATGTCCGACTCTTCCCGGCCGCTGAGCAGCACACCGTAGGCGGAGTCCAGCGCGCGTCCTGCGCGGCCAACCTGCTGATAGTAGGCAACCACCGAACCCGGCATCTGGTAATGAATGACAAATGCCAGGTCAGGCTTGTCGTAGCCCATGCCTAAGGCAGTCGTGGCAACCAACGCCTTGACCTCATTGTTGAGCAGAGCTTGTTCCAGTTGCTCTCGACGATCACCGGTTTCGCCGGTGTAGGCCTCTACGGAGAAGCCTTGGGTCTTCAGCCATTCCGCCACTTGATTGGCGTCACGCACCGTCAGCGTGTAGATGATGCCGTGGCCCTGCAGCGTGGCGAGTCGCTCCGCCAACCATGCAAGGCGTTCGGCTTGGCTGGGCAGACGGATGGTCTGCAAAGTAAGTGAGGTGCGATTGAGATCACCCCGGGACACATCTAGCTTGGGCCCGAGCACCGCAGCGAGGTCTTCCATCACCCTGTTGTTCGCCGTCGCCGTGGTGGCGAGAAGTCGAAGATTGGGCGGCAGTGTCTTGACGATGCGTTCCAGCAGTCGGTAGTGAGGACGGAAATCATGCCCCCAATCCGAAATGCAGTGCGCTTCGTCGATGACCAGCAGGGAAATCTGCGCAGCCATACCAGATTGTGCACACCCGTCTTGCGTTCGCCCGAGTCTGCAACCGTCAGCAGATTCAGGGAAAGCGGGCGAATCTGTCCGGTCGGCAAGCGCACGTCGTACAGCCCTTGCGCCGAAGCCGACATATTGCTCAAGAATTCCATTCCGACCATAGCATCGGGGGCTAGAACATGCTTCACGACTTCTTCCGCCGCTTGCTTGATCACGAGATGGAATGCATCCAACGGGTAAGGTGGCTGTAGCGTGATCAGGGGGATCATGCAAACCTCCTCACAGCCGATCCGGTATTGCATGGGAACGGCACCCGCCTGGTATCGACCAAACTCTCCCAGAGTTTGATGTAGACCCTCGATGACATGTACTGTCTCGACGAAGATAGTGCGCGGTTTCTCTTGATATTCATCTTGTTCTCCCGAATAGTTGACTCCCGGCTGCACTCTCGCCCTTCCAATCCCGGTGCTGGGGGGGCTGGCGAGTACCGAGAGAAATCAGAATCTCCTGTGTCATTGATCCTTGTCGCGCTCAACTGCCTGCCCGTGATGAGCTGGGCCCTTCGAGGCAAGGCTAGCCAGTGTGGGGA
>NZ_JBFTSF010000031.1:0-37575 GCF_056399905.1 Cupriavidus sp. 01L46 | reverse complement strand
GTCGCCATCCTCTCGTGATCAGTGCGTAGTGCGATGGCACTGCCGGACGTTGCTTATGGCAAGGGCTTGCTTCATCGCAGGCGCAACTGGACTATCGTCGAACACGGTATGCCCGACGATAGTCGGAGTCAGGGACTTCAATCATGAAAGCTATCATTCTTGCCGGTGGCACCGGCTCTCGCCTTTACCCGCTTACGCAGATCTCCAGCAAGCAATTGCAGGCGGTTTTCKACAAGCCCATGATCTATTATTCGCTGACTGTCCTGATGGCGGCGGGGATACGCGAGTTCTGCCTGATTTCCACGCCGAAGGACCTGCCGCKGTTCCAGCATTTGCTCAAGGACGGACGGCAATGGGGCGTTAGCATCGAGTATCGGGCACAGACGAAGCCAGAGGGAATTGCTCAGGCCTTCCTGATCGCGGAGGACTTCGTTGCGGGCGGCGATGTGGTGCTGATGCTGGGTGACAATATCTTCTCTGGCGGGGACGACTTTCCCCGAGCAATGGCAGCGTTCCGGGGCGGCGCGACCATCTTTGCCTATCACGTCAAGGATCCGCAGCGCTATGGCGTAGTCGAGTTCGATGCCAACGGTAATGCGCTTTCCATCGAAGAGAAGCCCGCCCAGCCTCGCAGCGCCTATGCGGTCCCCGGAATCTATATCTATGACCATCAAGTGGTCGAGATCGCTCGCTCGATTCGTCCCTCGCCACGGGGTGAGCTGGAAATCACCGACGTCAATCTTGAATACCTGAGGCGTGGAGCGCTGCGAGTGCATCGCTTGAGCCGAGGCTTTGCCTGGCTGGACGCGGGCACCAGCACGGCCCTGCAGGAGGCTTCCGCCTATATCGAAGCGATTGAACGGCGTCAGGGCGTCAAGATTGGGTGCCCCGAGGAGGCAGCGCTGGTCCGGGGTTTCCTCAACCTCGCTGAGTTCGAGGCACTGCTGACGCAAATGCCCACCTGCGAGTACCGCGATTATCTCTCCGGAGTGGCTGCGGAAATGATCAGGCTGGGCTACATCAAGTAAGTTCCTGCTTACCGACAATCATTGCTCATCGCGGGCGCCACAGGGTGCATTGGAGGTTGCGTTGAGCTGAGGGCATTTCATGCAAAAGAGTTTGACCCAGAAGGGCGACGATCAGAAGGTCTGGGGAATTGTCCAGTTGTATCTTCTGGGCTCAATACTGTTCGTGGCGGTGGCAGCGGGACTTGCCTTTAATGYGGTTACCTGGCAAATAGTCGCGCGCATTGTCCTGAGTTGCGCGGTGCTGGTCGGGCTGTATTCGCTGCTCATTCTTGCTGCGCGGCAGGCAGGCGTGGCGGCGTTGGCAATGGTCGTACTGCTCGTTGCGCTGCCGTTCATGCCGCTACTGCGCTATCCACTCTATGTGCTGGGAGCTGCAGGGTGCGTGATCCTGTTCCGCAGGGGATGGCTGGTTGGCTCGCGCGACTTGCTCGCGCTGCCCGTGTTGCTGGTGACTGTGCTCGGCTCCGGGGTCTATATCGACTATCAGTACAAGAGCGCATTGCTGTCAGGCGGRCTGACAGTGGATTCCTATTTTCACGCAGCGATTGCGGCGATGTACGGCCACTATGGTACGGCGTCGCTTGGCCTCGATGGCTTGGTTCCGATCGGGTATCACACGCTTTCTCATAAGATATTCGCGGGACTCGCTTGGCTCAGCGGGTTCGAGGCACTGGCCAGCTACGCCTATTTCTTTATTGCAATGGGTCCTCTCTTGCTGGCTTTCGCCTTGGCGGGGCTCGCTTGCCAGCTGAACCGGGATTTGCCATTTGGTCGTGCTCTGCTGAGTATCGCACTACTGTTCCTTGCCAGCATTGCCGTGCCGGTCTTTAGCCTGTCGGCTATGTGGGACAGCTATCTGGCCTCCGAGTCCTATCTGATATCCATGGTGTTGCTGACGGCGTCGGTGTCTACTTTCCTGCACGGCTTCGTGGAAGGCCCTGGCCAGCGGTTCAAGTTCGTGCTGGCGCTGTTGTTGCTTGTGTCGGCGGGCCTCGCGAAAGGTAGCGTGGGCATCGTAGGGTTGTGCCTGTTCGGAATGCTGGGGCTGACCAGATTCCGCTCGGCATTCTACTGGGCGGCATTGGTGCTTGCTTCTGTGCTGATGTACTTCCTTGTCGTGGGCGCGGCCACCAGTGCTGGAAAAGTCGTGTTTTTCAAACCATTCGACTTTGTCGAGACCTACGTCAGGGGACCATCGCTAGATAATCCTTCGGTCAAGTTGTGGTTCTTCGTCGCCATGCATTTCCTGCCGGTCTGGCTGTGCTTCGGCGTCGGTGTGCGCAAGCTGGGCGTGGCCTACCTCAAGAGCGTGGAATTCCAGATGTTGTTCGCGTTGCTTGTGCCCGCGCTAGCCTTGTCGCTTGCGCTTTTTGTGCCAGGCGGCTCCGCTTATTATTTTTCAAATATTCCAGTCGTTATCGCGCTGCCTTTTCTCGCGGCCAAGCTTGCATCGCAGTCGGGCTCGCAATTGAACTACGTTCGGGTGGCGATGGCGGCTATAGTCGGTTTGCTGCTCTCAGGCCTCTTCCTGCGCATCGGATGGATCGGGCCGGATGCCATTGGCGTCGCGCTGGGATTGATTTTTCCCCTGCTGTTAGTTGGCTTGCTGCCGGGTGCATCTGCTCTTGCCGGGTACTCTTACGTTGCTCTGGTGGTGTCGATATCGGTGTTTGCTTTGCAAGGGCCGATCACTAAGAGAAGTTTTCTCGCTCAGGGCGAGCGCCGACCGGTGGGCTTGTCAGCCACGCTGGAGACGCTTGAAGGCATCCGCGATAGCGTGCCCCCAGACGTCTTGATCAAGGTTGAGAATCCAGAGGTCCTGGTTGGGAAAATCGGGTGCAAGGCGTATTGGTTCCTTCCCGCCGTCATGGAGAGGCCGCTCATCGATGGTCTCCCGAATGCTGGTCTGTGCCCGGATTTCAAGGGTATCTACGGTTTGGGCGACTACGACGGAAAGCGACTGATTCCCACAGGCACCAAGGTGATGACTGTGCGGCTAGATCAATGACAAGGAGCGGAGTGATCGAGCGTCAATTCATCAAGATTGGCATCGTCTCCCATTTGGCGGGTCTATGCGCGTTGTCGCGACACAGGTTTTAGTCGTTGGGCCGATGTTCCGATGGCCATGCGGTGGGATAGCATCGGTAGGCTAGTGATAGACTCGCAAAACGAGGCTCCACATAGCGGCCTGAGGCGTTTAGGGCACCTGCAAGCCGTCGTGGCTCAACGATTGGAGACTGCCCTAGCCAACGGCTGTCCGGGGAACTCCATCCGTGTAGAATGATCACTGTCAGTGTCATTCGACAGTCGCAATATGCATTCTGTTCGATACATTGCGCGAGGATGCCAGCGAGCAACCTCCCTCTTGTCCTTCGCACGACCAAGTTGGAAACTTCCCTATGGCCGCAAGACAAAGAGATATCTTTTCAAAGGGCGGGGAAGGTGACCGCTACTTCCAGCGCAACCGCGCGTTCTATTCGGACAAACGGTCGGCCGACGAACTGAGTTCCGCTGCCTTGCTGTACAGCAAATTCATCCAGCCGGGGGACACCGTGCTGGAGGTCGGCAGTTCGTCTGGCGTCAATCTCGCATCCATTTGTCGCGCTACGAAATGCCGTGGTCTGGGCATTGACCCGTCGGGCGAGGCGGTTTCGAAGGGCCAGCAGCTATTTCCCGAACTGGAGCTCCGGGTGGGAACGGCTGACAAACTCGAGTTTCCGGATCACTCCCTCGATTTCATCCTGTTCGGGTTCTGCCTCTACCTGGTGGATCGGGAGCACATTTCACGCGTGGTGGCCGAGGCTGACCGCTGCCTTCGCGATGGCGGCTGGATCGGAATCACGGATTTCATGCCAGATGTGCCCACAGCCAGGCCCTATGCCCATTGCGCTGCGGTGACGTCATACAAGCTCGATTACAGCCGGCTGTTCACCGCATTTCCGCACTTTCAGCTGGTCGAGTCGGCATGCTTCAACCACACTGACGATCGCTTCTCCACGGATCCGCAAGAGCGACTGTGCGCGCAGGTGATACACAAACAGTTGAGTSAGGGCTATCAGCGGATCTAGATACGGCGGCCAGCCGATCTGCCAGACGTTCGCGCATTCCGAGTGAATGCGAACCGGCCGAGTAGTCTCGGCCTATGTCTGTCAACGACGGCGCAGGTTCAAGAACAACGCAATCATAATACCGGCGATCAAGCCGATGAATGCACCGCCGGCCGAGTACAGCAGCTTGCCCGGCGTGCTTGGGCGATCGGCGACATAGACGTCGCCGAGGACTCGAGTCGGATAAGTCCGCAATGAGGCCAATGCTTCTTCCAGCTGCGCCTTACGGAGGCTTAGGGCTCGCGATTCAACACTGATGGTTGCTACCACGTTAGCCAGGAAAACGTCGTGCGGGACCGCTTGACCTTTTGCTTGGTCGCTGGTCCGCTTGAGCGAGCCATAGACGGAATCGTATTCCTTTTCCATCGCGATGAGCTTGTCGGAGGTGTCCTTCAGCTCTGCCTTCATGCGATCAATTGTCGGATTGAACGCTTTATCATGTTCTCTGCGCAGCTCGTTGAAGGCCACGCGCAGTGTCTGCGTTGCCATCTCGGGGGAGTATCCAGACGCCTGCACATTGACGAGATCCAGGCTTTTCGACGGGGCTGCACGCAGCGAGTCGAAAATCAGATCGGAGTCCGGATTCTGCCTGTTAGGCAGGGGCAGTCCCATTACCTTAAGCACGTCGAACTTAAAGCTTGACAGGCCATACCGCTCAACCGTGGTCATCTGGGATTCGATCAAATTGGTCGGCGCGGCACCTACGCCAGGCACCACCGAGCCGGCACCAGCAACCTGGCCGATCTGCACCGTCATCTTCGCCGTCCAGCGCGGATGTTGTACGAACGAAAAACCGACAGCAACCAATGCGCCGACTATGGCGCTGACCAGCAGAAGCTTGAAATACTTCGCAACAAAACTCGTTAGCGAGAGGTACTGGGTGTCTGACGTTGTGGGGGAAGTGACCGGCATCTGCGCAGCGAGAATGATAGGGGTGAAGCACACTATTATGTATACACATTGTACCATGAACGGTTTCTTGCCCCGTCCCGGTAGGCTGTATGCCATCGCCGAACCACGTCGTGCGCCGGGCGGTGAGTCAACGAACACCGCGGCCGCGCCGGGAAATACCCGACCTTTCGTCGGTAGATTCCGCTTTGGACTATCGGAGCAGACGTTGCCAGCGCTCGGTGACTGGTGCGATGGCCATGCCGCTGGCCGAGTTTCTGGCTGCGTTGGCTAGTTCCGCACACAGGGGGTGGTCGGTGACTAGGCGGAGCAATCCAGTGGCCAGGGCTGCCGGATCCTCGTTGGGTACAAGCAACCCGTTACTGCCGTCTCGCACGAGCTCTCGAGGACCGGTTTCGCAATCCGAGGACACGATCGGCAGGCCGAAAGCCATTGCCTCGATAAGCGTAAGCGCGAACCCTTCATAGCGCGAGCTTAGGCAAAAGAGCGCGGCTTGCCGGTATTCTTCTTCTATGTTCCGGCGCAAGCCCGGCATATCTACTGAATTGGAGATGCCCAGATCGCGAATCAGCGCCTCAAGCGCACTGCGCTCTTCCCCCTCTCCCACGATGACGAGGCGCCAGTCCGGCTGGGATGCGGTCACCTTTTCCCAGGCGCGCAGCAGTATGTCAAAGCCCTTTGCATGGGTGAGCCTGCCGACGGCAAGAACTGTCTTGCTCGCCCTCTCGGATGCTTTCGGCGGGAATGCGAAGGGCAATGGGTTGGGAATCATGATCACGGGCTGCCGCGGCGCCAGCGCCTCCATCCATCGCTGCCGGTCGCGCTCTGTCAGTACCACCACGGCTTCATTGAATCTTGCCGCCAGCCGCCGGGCGAAGCGTCGTGCCGGCTTGCCCAGGTCTTCGTCGAAATGGCAATGCTCCCACGCGATGCGCCGAACCTTGAGGCCAAGGGTGGCGGGCAGGGTGAACAGGGTGAGCATGGTGTCGACCTCAATCAGCACATCGACATGGCGTTGCTTTACGAAGCGCCTGATCCCACCGACCGTGGAGAAATRGGCACGCTTGAACGACGGCCTTTGCGCAAACAACGCCTCATGCACGACGTCGGGATGGAGCGCAAAGCAACTGCGCTCATCCCACAGGCTCAGGATCARCACCGGATAGCCGCGCTCCGCGAGTGCATTGGCGATGACAGCCGTCATCCGCTCGGCGCCAGCGAAGGCGTTCAGTGTGCCGGTCAGGAAGCAGATCGTGGGTAGTGGCTTCATGCTGTCGCCCGGGAGAGTGCTGTCTTGTTGCGCCACCACAGGCAGACGCCAAACGCTACGGCAACGGCATTGCCCAATGTATAGCCTCCGACGGCCCCCCATGCGCCGTACTTGGGCACCACCGCCAGGTCGAACGCGAGCGTGACAGCCAGGACCACTCCCCACTTGATGGCGATCCAGTCGGGGCGGCGCAGGTAGACGGGAAGCAAGGTCAGGCCGACGTCGGCAAAGATCAATGTCGAAGACAGTGCCGCGGTCTGCAGCAGGGCTGCGGTCGATGCAAAGGCGTGCCCATACAGCAACTGCACGATCCAAGGCGCGCCAACGGCGATCGAGGCGGCCCCGCATAGTCCGATTGCGGTCATGCCGATTGCAATGCGTGCGATGTTTGCGTGCGCTGTCGCAAAAACGGGCTTGCCATAGACATAGATAGGCGCAACCCCCGCAGCCAGGATGGTAGCCACAACCGTGTAATTGTCGAGTATCTGCATGCACGCGGCATAAGCGCCGAACTCGGCAAGCGGCACCGAGGGCTGCAGCACCAGCTGGTCGATCCGGCGCGCGCCCATCATCAGCATGAAGCTCACCCAGAACAGCGCGCCGTTCGTCATCAGCTCACGCGTGACCCGGATGTCGTATTGCACGTGGCAGCGTTCTACCCTGGCGAAGTAGTAAGCGGCCAGCAGGCCGGCAAGGATGATCGCCTCGATGGCAAATGCGCTGGCGAAGGATGGAACACTGTGTACGCCTGCTGCAAAGAGGATGGCCACCAGGCCGCCCTTGGCGCAGAGCGATATCAGGCTGAAGAGCGTATTGGGGCGATTGTTGGTATGCGCCTGCAGCCAGGCAACCACTACGCCGAAGGGCTCCCTGAGCAGGATCGCGATGCCAAGCAACAAGGCTGCTGCCCAGGTGTCCGGCGCGGGCTGGCGCAGCAGCAGGAAGCCGCACATCAGCAAATAGCCGAGGATGGCACCGCCGACACGCAACGAAAATACATGCGCGAGCAGCCTGTGTTGTTCAGGCGGCGACTGCGTCGCCACCAGCCGCGGCACAACCACCTCGCCACCGCAGATCAACGCTACCGACGCGGCAATCAGGACCACGGCCTGGGCGTACTGGAAGTGGGCAAATCCTTCGGGCCCCAGAGCGCGCGCCAGCATGGCGACGATGCCAATCCCAGCCGCTACCTGTATGCCGCGCTCGGCCAGCATCCACAGGAGGTTTCCGGCGACTCGACGCCGCATCAGGCGAGCTCCACGCGCGCGGCGCTGGCTCGGCTGGCCAGCCGCGCATAGCAGGCCAGCCATTGCCCGGCCACGGCCTCGATACTGAATCGCGAGGCGATGCGATCCCGGCGCACGGCCTGCTCCGAGGGGGAGCCAAGCCCGGCGCGCAGCGCCGCGCGCATCGCGGCGGCCAGCGCGGCTGCATTGTTTCTTGGCACGATCTGTCCTGCATCGCCCAGCAAGCTGGCAACGCCGGGTGCATCGGTGGAGACGACCGGGCATCCACAAGCCAGGGCTTCGGCGATGACCAGCGGCATCCCTTCAATGTCTGAAGAGAGGACAAACAAATCGGCGGCATTGAGCAAGGCGGCAACATCGCGCCGCATGCCCAGCAGCGTGGCGCGTCCGGCCAGCCCGAGCCGGTCGATCGTGGCGGCGAGCGCGTCGCGCTCGGAGCCTTCTCCAGCAATCAGTAACCGGGCTTCGAGTCCTTCTTCGGATTGCAGGTGGCTGAATGCGTCCAGCAGCAGATGCTGCGCCTTTTCGGGCACAAGCCTGCCGACATTAAGGATGAGGGTCGATGCCTCGGTGGCACCGAGGCTTTGCCTGGTAGCCAGCCGGAGCTCGGGCGAGGGGCGGAAGCGATCGATCTCGATGCCGTTTGGCACCACGACGATGCGATCAGGCGGCGCAGCACCGGCATCGATCATGCCTTGGCGGCCGTCCGCGCTGACATGGGTGGTGAGACTCGCCCAGCGGTCGGTCAGCCGGTACGCGAGCATGCGCAGCCTGCCACCTTCCCGGTAGCTGTGGGCGGTGCAAATCACCGGTGGCGTGCGCGCTATCCGGGTCAGTGCGCGGGCGAAGAGATTGGCGTGGACCATGTGCGCATGGAGGACGTCGGGCCGCCAGGCGTGCAGGAAATCGCGCACTTGCCATAGGGTGCTCGCCATGGACCACGGTGTCTTGCGCATGTCCAGGCGCAGCACGGTTGCCGTGGCAGGCAGGTCGACTTCGCAATCCGGCGTCAGGCTGACGACGGCCACGGCATGCCCGAGCGCGATGAAATGCCGGGCCAGCGCGGCTACCTGTTGCTCGGCGCCGCCAAGGCRCAGGCCTGTGCTGAGCAGCATGATCCGCATCGGCTGCGGCAGCATTTCCTCCGGCGTTCGGCTCATCACCGCGCCCCATACCCCGTCAACAACGTCCGCAACGTCTTCACCCCGATCAGCAGGTCCAGCGCAAACGAACAATGCTTGACGTAGTACAGGTCATAGCTGAGCTTGGTCACGGTTTCTTCATGCGTGCCCACATAGCCCTGCTGGACCTGGGCCCATCCGGACAGGCCGGGCCGCACCAGGTGCCGGTACGGGTAATACGGAATCGTATGGGCGAATTCGTCGACCATCGGCACCTGCTCGGGACGCGGGCCGATCAGGCTCATGTCGCCTACCAGCACGTTCCACAACTGGGGGATTTCATCAAGCCGGTATTTGCGGATGACGCGGCCCACGCGGGTGACGCGCGGATCGCGGCGGGCGGCGAATTGCGCCGGCGCGCCGACGTCGAACGCCATGCTGCGGAACTTGAACATGGTGAAGGGCTTGCCGAACAGTCCCACCCGCCCCTGGCGGAACAGAGCGGGGCCGGCGGATTCGAGGCGGATTGCGACTGCTACAACTACGCCCAGCGGCAGCGCGAGCGGCGTCATGCAGAGTACGGCGGCGAGGTCTATCAGGCGTTTGGCGAAACTGTAGAAGTAGTGCGCGGCGTAGTCATCGAGGAAGTTCTCGTCGATGTGCGCGAGCCCCACGCGGCCGGTCAGCATTTCGCCGATCCGCTCGACAGAATACATGCGTACGTGGCTGAGCTTGAACTGGGCGAGCACGCGGGTGCGCTCGGGGTCCGCGGTGGMGTTGCGGTCCAGCATCAGGCCGTCGCAATGCACGGCTTCGTCGAGCGAGGTGATGGCCTGGAAGCGGGTGGGGCTGGCCGGTGCCGCGCCGGGCATGGCGAGGATCTGCTCCAGTTGCGCCAGCGTGGCGGCATCGGTATAGCCGAACACGGGCACGTAGTTGCGCACGAAGCGCCGGTAGCCGAACCAGATCCAGCCTAGCGTGGTGACATAGCTGAGCAGCAGCGCGCCGCGCGAATACTCGAGATGGAAGGCGGCGAAGACGAAGAGCAGCGCGGCAAAGGGCAGGGTGGTGGCCAACCCGACCAGGCTGTTGCCTTCCATGGCGGGCAGGTGCAGGGAGCGGTGCAGCAGCACGAAGGCGAACAGATAGGGCAGCACCGACCACAGCAGGGTACGGGTGAAGACGTAAGTGACCAGGGCGGCGTGATGGGCGAACTCGGCGAGCGCGATATTGAGACCGAACAGCAGCAGGCCCAGCAGCGCCCAGGCCAGCATGCGGCTGGCGCGGCGGACGGTTTCCGAGCCCTGCGGGYGGGTCAGCTGGGCGGGACGGCCGACGCTGTGTGTCTTGTTCATTGTCCGCCTGCTCCAGTGCTGGCCGCCGCGCGGGCGGCGCCTGGCTTGCCCGCCAGCGCTTGCTGGTAGATCGTCCAGGTGGCGGCGGCCATTGGCGCCAGGCCAAATTCCCTTGCCCAGCGCGTCCGGGCATTGCGTCCCAGTGTCTCACGCAGTGTGGGGTTGTCGGCCAGCCGCGCTAGCGCGGCCGCCCAGGCGTGTTCGTCATCGCCGGCGACCAGCAGGCCGCTGGCGCCGCTGTCCAGTTGCTCCCGGATGCCTGGGAGGTCGCTGGCGACGACGGGCAGGCCGGCGCGCATGGCCTCCAGTACCGAAAGCGGGAAGCCTTCATGGTCGGATGCCAGCGCGAAGGCCTGGGCCGAAGCCAGCAGGGATGGCACGTCGGTGACCGGGCCAGCAAACCTTACGCGGCCCGGTGCCACGGTATCGGCCAAGGACTGCAGGGTGGCCATCTGGGGGCCAACGCCAGCCAGTACCAGCTCGCAATCGGGCAGGGCGGCGCGGGCGAAGGCACGGATCAGCAGATCGGCGCGTTTCGGGGCGGCCAGGCGCGCCACCATGACAATGCGCCGCAGCGGCGCGCCGGGTGTGGCCCGCGCGCTGCTGTCGGCGATGCCGTTACGGATCACGCAGACCCGCGCGGCGGTGATCGGCAGCGACGCGGCCAGCGCGCGTTCGCCCTGCGCCACGCAGATCAGGCGGGCGGTCAGCGGCGCCAGCAGCCATTCCATGCAGCGAGAGATGAGGCGCTGGCGAGCCGGGGCGGCGGCCTTGAAGGCAAAGCCATGCACCGTATAGACCACAGGGATGCCGAGCAGCCAGCCGGCTACCCGGCCTAGCGCGCCGGCCTTTGCGCTGTGCGCATGGATCAGGTCAGGCGCGGTCTCCCKGAGGGCCTTGAGCAGTTCCCTGAGCGCGGCCAGCGCGCGCAGCGGCGAGAGGGCGTTGTCGAGCAGGGCCAGGCGTATGGTGCGGGCGCCGGCGGCCCGGGCGGCGTCCAGCAAGGGCCCGTCGCCCCCGGCCAGCAGCACGGGCTCGATCCGGTCGCGCAGGGCGTGCAGCAGATCGGCGACGTGCGTCTGCGCCCCGCCGATCTCGGAGTTCGTGATCAGGAAGGCGATACGCTGGCGATGGGGGGGCAGGGGCGAAGGCACTGGGCAAAAAAGCGCGAGGGCGGGCAACAGGAACAGGCTACCAGGGCATTTCAGCATGGCCGACGAGCCTGGGGCAGGGCCGGCGGCAGGCTGTCYGGCAGGCCTGTCCCCAGACACTGGCCAGGCACCTGGGGCACCCCGCTCAGGTGGGGATCGATCCACTTTCAGGCTGGCTTGCCGCGCCATTTTCCAGCAAAGCCGTTCGATTATAACTGGCGCGCCACTCGCAATCCGGCAAAATACGGTCTTTGACGCATTTGCCCGCCGACTAGGCCCTGGCCGGAATCCGTGCCTGGCAACGTCGACTGGTTCTACCGCCTACACACAGGATGACCCATGCAAGCAGATCCTTCCATTTTCAAGGCCTACGATATCCGTGGCATCGTCGACAAGACCCTGACGCGTGACGTGGCGCGTGCGATTGGCTTGTCGTTCGGCACGGCCGCCGCGGAGCAAGGCGAGCGCGCCGTGGTGGTCGGGCGCGACGGGCGCCTGTCGGGGCCGGACCTGCTGGGCGGACTGGTCGAGGGCCTGCGCGCCGCGGGCATGGACGTGATCGACCTCGGCATGGTGGCCACGCCCATGGTGTACTTCGGCACCAATGTCGAGCTGGCGGGGCGCCGTGCCACTTCCGGCATCATGGTGACCGGCAGCCACAATCCGCCTGACTACAACGGCTTCAAGATGGTGCTGGCCGGCAAGGCGATCTACGGCGAGCAGATCCAGTCGCTGCGCCAGCGCATCGACGCCGGCAAGTTCGCCAGCGGCGCAGGCGGCTATCAGCAGGTCGACATCCGCCAGCAGTACCTGGACCGCATCGTTGGCGACGTCAAGCTGGCGCGCCCGATGAAGATTGCGCTGGATGCCGGCAATGGCGTGGCGGGTGCCTTCGTGGGCGACCTGTTCCGCGCGCTGGGATGCGAGGTGACGGAGCTGTTCTGCGAGGTGGATGGCAATTTCCCCAATCACCATCCCGATCCGGCCCATGTGGAAAACCTGCAGGACCTGATGCAGTGCCTGCGCGACACGGATTGCGAACTTGGCCTGGCCTTTGACGGCGACGGCGATCGCCTGGGCGTGGTGACCAAGGACGGCCAGGTGATCTTCCCCGATCGCCAGCTGATGCTGTTTGCCGAGGAGATCCTGTCGCGCAATCCCGGCCAGCAGATCATCTACGACGTGAAGTGCACCGGCAAGCTGGCCCCCTGGATCCGCGCGCATGGCGGCGAGCCGCTGATGTGGAAAACGGGCCATTCGCTGGTCAAGGCCAAGCTCAAGGAGACTGGCGCGCCGCTGGCCGGCGAGATGAGCGGCCACGTGTTCTTCAAGGATCGCTGGTACGGTTTCGACGACGGCTTGTACACCGGCGCGCGCCTGCTGGAGATCCTGTCCAAGCAGGCCGATCCGAGCGCGGTGCTCAATGGCTTGCCTAACTCCAACTGCACGCCAGAGCTGCAGCTCAAATGCGCGGAAGGCGAAGCCTTCACGCTGCTCGACAAGATCCGCGCCAATGCAAAGTTCGACGGCGCGCGTGAGGTCATCACCATCGACGGCGTGCGCGTGGAGTACCCCGACGGCTTTGGCCTGGCGCGTCCGTCCAACACCACACCGGTGGTGGTGATGCGTTTCGAGGCCGACAACGACGCCGCGCTGGCGCGTATCCAGGCTGAATTCAAACGCGTGATCCTGGCGGAAAAGCCGGACGCGCAACTCCCCTTCTGAGCGGATGCCGTTGACTGAGCCCCTGACGGGAACAACGGGCAAATCCTTGACCCCGCATGCGCTGCCCGCGCGGCCGCGCATCCTGGTGGTCAAGGTCTCGTCGCTAGGCGACGTGGTGCATAACATGCCGCTGGTGCACGACCTGCGCGCGCGCTGGCCGGATTGCGAGATCGACTGGGTGGTCGAGGAGGGCTATGCCGATCTCGTGCGCTTGCTGCCCGAAGTGCGGCGGGTGATTCCGTTCGCGCTGCGGCGCTGGCGCAAGCGCTTCTACCAGGCCGCGACCTGGCGGGAGATCGGTGCGTTCAAGCGCGCCTTGCGAGAGGACGCTTACGACGCCGTGATCGAGACGCAGGGCCTGCTCAAGACTGCCGTGGTGGCACGCGTGGCTAACCGCCGCGAGGGCGCGCCCGTGATCGGGCTGGCCAATGCCACGCAAGGCTCTGGCTATGAGCCGGCCGCGCGGCTGTTCTATACCGAGCCCGTGACCGTACCCCGCCAGACGCATTCAGTGCGGCGTTCGCGCCTGCTGGGCGCGGCGCTGACGGGTGGCACGCCGCCGGAACCGCCCCAATTCTTCGGCCCCGGCGCGCGCACGCTGCATGTCGACGATGCGCTATGGGCCGGGCTGCCAACGCGCTACGCAGTGTGCTTTCACGCTACCGCGGGCGCGAAGAAKAAATGGCCGCTGGCCAGTTGGCACGACCTCGGCCGCCGGCTGGTGGACGATGGCCTGAGCATGTTGCTGCCCTGGGGCAACGACGCGGAACGGCGCGCGGCGCAAGAAATCGCTGCCGGGGTGCCGCAGGCGCAGGTGCTGCCGCGCTTCACGGTCATGCAGGGGTTTGGCCTGATCAATCGCGCCGAGGTGGTGATCGGCGTCGATACGGGTTTGGTCCATATCGCCGCGGCGCTGTGCCGGCCCACGGTCGAGATCTATACGGCGACGTGGCGCTGGAAGACGGAAGGCTACTGGTCGGACCGTATCGCCAATGTGGGCGACGATGGCATCGTGCCGTCCGTCGATGAAGTCTACGCAGCCGCCCGGCGCGTGCGCGGGCAGGGGAACTGATGCTGCGCGTTTTGTATAACCTGCTATGGCTGCTGGCGCTGCCGGTCGCGCTGCTGCGCCTGGTGTGGCGTGCTCGTAAGGAGCCCGGCTACGTGCGGCACGTGGGTGAGCGCCTTGGCGCCTACGGCGGCCTGCCGTCGGCGGGGCCGTGGCTGTGGGTCCACGCCGTATCGGTGGGCGAGACCCGCGCCGCGCAGCCGCTGATTGACGCGCTGCTGGCGCAATATCCGACCCATCGGCTCTTGCTCACGCACATGACGCCCACCGGGCGGCAAACCGGCGCCCAGTTGTACGGCGCCGAACCGCGCGTGCTGCAGTGCTACCTGCCGTATGACCTGTCGTGGCTGGTGCGACGCTTCCTGCGCTACTTCCGTCCGGATGCCGGCATGCTGATGGAAACCGAGGTATGGCCCAACCTTGTGCGCGGTGCCCGCGTGGCCGGCGTGCCGTTGCTGCTGGTCAATGCCCGGCTGTCACCGCGCAGCTTCCGCCGCACCGCGCGCTTTGGCGGCGCTGCCACCGCGATGTATCGCGACTTTACCGCGGTGCTGGCGCAGACCCAGGGCGACGCTGAACGCTTCCGCGCGCTCGGGCTGCCGTCGGTGCAGGTGACCGGCAACCTCAAATTCGATATGCAACTGCCCGAGGCAGGCCTGCGGCGCGGCCGCGTGCTGCGCCAGGGGTTTGGCTCGCGCGCCGTGTTCGCCGCCACCAGCACGCGTGACGGCGAGGAAGCGTTGCTGCTGGAAGCGTTCGCGCGTTGGCAGGCGCTCGGCGCCGATGTGCCGCGCCCGGCTTTGCTGCTGGTGCCACGCCATCCGCAGCGCTTCGATGAAGTGGCGGCGCTGGTCACGCGTTCCGGCTTCACGCTGCAGCGCCGCGGCACGCTTGGCGATTCCGCTGCGTGGGAGCAAGCGGGGCTGCCTGAGCCGGTCACGGCGGATGTGCTGCTGGGGGACTCCATGGGCGAGATGGCGATGTACTTCGCCGCCTCGGATATCGCCTTTATCGGCGGCAGCCTGCTGCCGCTGGGCGGGCAGAACCTGATCGAATCCTGCGCCGCTGGCACGCCCGTCCTGATCGGGCCGCATACCTTCAACTTTGCGCAGGCCACTGAAGATGCCATCGCCGCCGGCGCCTGCCAGCGCGTGGCGGATGCCGATGCGCTGATGCGCGCGGCGGCCACGATATTGGGCGATGCGCCGGGGCTCGAAGCCATGCGCGGCAATGCGCGCAAGTTCGCGGTGCTTCACCGGGGTGCCACGGCGCGCACGATGGCTGCGCTGGGGCAGGTGCTCGGCCACGCGAACTAGGTGGTCTGTATGGCGGGGACGCTGCTTTCCGGTGCCGCATGCGGAACTTGTAGGCCGCCGCCCGATGCTCCTCGTCTCCAGACGGTTGTTAAACTATCCGCGTGAGGGCCAGACTCGCGGCCCCACCCGGGCCAGCGAGCTGCCGCCGAGCGGTGCGGGCCGATCAAGCCGCGCACCCCCAACCAGGAGCTGCCAGATGCAGAAAATGATTCGTCTTTCATCCGTCGCGTTCACCGCGCGTGCCGCCGCTGTCGTGCTGCTCGCCGCCGCCCTGGGTGCCTGCGCCACGTCACCCGCGCCGGATTCGCCAGGTGCCGGCACCAGCCTGAACCAGGCGCAGACTGGCGGTCCTAGCCGCTGGGAGCTGGTGCGCTGGCAGCTGGCCGATGGCACGCTGAAGTCCATTCCACATGGCGACAACGGCGAGCCGATCATCTTTGAGTTCAATGGCGGGATCGATTCCGCGCAGGGCACGGTGAGCGGATACAGCGGCTGCAATCGCTTCACCGGGGGCTATGGCAAGACGGCAACGGGCATGCGCTTCGATCGGCTGGCGGGAACCCGCATGGCTTGCGTGCCGCCGCGCGGCGAGCTGGAGGGGGCGCTACTCAAGGCAATGCAGTCGCCGTTCACCACCGTGGGCACGCAGCCGTCGGCCGGGTCAACCGGCCGCCAGATCATCTGGAAGACCGTTGACGGGGATCTGCTGCAGTTCGTCGAGCGAGAGGGTGTGGGCCGGCGCGGCGCGAAGATGGATGCGCAGGCGGCCGCCGGCGGCGTGGAGAAGACGGTGTACGTGGATTCGCAGCGGGTGGAGTGCTCGGGCATGGGCCGGCAGACCTGCTACCGCGTGCGCGAGAACCCGGGCTCGCCGTGGACGCTCTGGTATGGGCCGATCGAKGGGCTGGATTTCGAGCCGGGCGTGGCATACACCCTGCGGGTGCGCGAGACGCGGGTGGAGAACCCGCCGGCGGACGCTTCGGCTATTCGCTGGCAGTTGCTCAACGTGGAGTCGCGTACAAGGGCCAACTGAGCCAGGCTAAGCCAGCAAGCAAAACGCCGCGCTCGAAGCCGCGGCATTTTGGTTTTCAGCCGATACCGATCGCCGATCGGTGCTTGGTGTTCCGCGTTCAGCTGCGCGGCGCGGGCGCTCCGGCTATGGCTTCCTTGCGCGTGGCAGGGCGCTTTGCCGGTGGCGTGCCTGCCGGCGATGCCGTGCCAAGCTTGACCTTCTCCGGCAGCTTGTACATCGAGCCCGGGCTTGAGGTCAGCAGGGTGTTGATCTGTACCACATCGTCCTCGGTCAGCGCTCCGGTGGCGGCCTTCAGGCGCAGCCCGTTCATGATGGTGTCGTAGCGCGCCTTGGCCAGGTCGCGGCGAGTGGAGAACAACTGCGCTTCGGCGTTCAGCACGTCAATGTTGATGCGCACGCCGACCTCGTAGCCGAGCTGGTTGGATTCCACCGCGCTCTGGGCGGAGTGCTCGGCGGCTTCCAGGGCCTTGACCTGGGCGAGGCCGTTGGACACGCCGGAGTAGGTTTGCCGCGCGTTCTGGGCGGCGGTGCGGCGTGCGAACTCGAGGTCGCTGGCGGCCTTGTCGGCCAGCGCCGCGGTTTCACGCACGCGCGACTGGATCTGGCCGCCGCTGTATATCGGCACGTTGAGTTGTACGCCGATCTGGGCGCTGTTGTAGCGGTTGCTGATGTTGACGGTCTGGACCGCACTACCGGTGGAGTTGTTGAAACCGTACGAGGCCACCAGGTCGACGGAGGGCAGGTGGCCGGCCCGCGCCTTGTTGTACTCGCGTTGCGCGGTGTCGAGGTTGTAGCGGGCCAGGCCGACTTGCGGATTGGTGTTCTCCGCCTGGCTGGCCCAGGTGTTCACATCGGCCGGCTGCGGACCGGGAAGCGTGGCGGCGGTGCGCAATCCCAGTAGTTCGTCAACCGGCTTGCTGGTGATCTGCTGCAGGTTGGCGCGCCGGATTTCCAGGTCGCTCTGCGCTGCGATCTCGGTCGAGGTGGCGAGGTCGTAGCGGGCCTGCGCATCGTTGGCGTCGGTGATGGTCGCCGTGCCCACTTCAAAGTTGCGCTTGGCCTGTGCGAGTTGCTCGCCGATGGCCTTTTTCTGCGCGCCGGCGAGGTAGAGGTTGTCCTGCGCGGCCAGCACGTCGAAGTAGGCCTGGGAGGTGCGGGTGATCAGGTCGAGCTGCGCCTGGCTGAAGGTTACCTCGCCGGCCAGCGCCGCCAGCTCGCCTTGCTTGTAGGTTTCCCAGCGGTCCCAGCGGAACAGCGGTTGGGTGAGTTGCAGTGCCCAGTTATTGCCGTTGATAAAACGGTCGCCGGAGATGGGTGCCGATTGCTCGATCTTGGTCCGCGTGGCGCCGACCGTGCCATTGATTTGCGGCAGCAAGCCCGCACGTCCCTGGGGCAGCTTTTCCTGGCTGGCCACCAGCTGCGCGCGCGCGCTGGCGAACTGCGCGTCGTTGGCCTGTGCATCGCGGTAGACCTGGAGCAGGTCGGCGCCATGCGAGGCCGGCAGATGCAGCAGCGCAAGCAGGGAACCCGTCAGTGCCAGGCGCGTCTTGGGCACGCCCCGCGCAGGGAAAAGCGCAAACCTCATGACATCTCCAGTCTGCCGGGCAGCGGGCGCGCGRCTAACGTTTCTAACGATCAGCGTTCAGGGGAATTGGCGCCGCGGGAGGCCGGCGCCCTGGGGTTGATGCTTGCTGTGCTCAGTACTTCGGCATGGCCGGGTCGACCTGCTCGGCCCAGGCGTGGACGCCGCCGGTCAGGTTGTAGACCTTGGCAAAGCCTTGCCGCTCGAGGAAGCTTGCCACCTGCATGCTGCGCGCACCGTGATGGCAGATGCAGACGATGTCCGCGTCTTCGTCAAGCTCGCCGGCTCGTGCCGGGATCTGGCCCATCGGGATATGCGTGATGCCGGGCATGGCGCAGGTCTGCACCTCCCAGCCTTCGCGTACGTCGAGCAGCACCGGCTGCGGCCGGCTGGCATCCGCCAGCCATTGCACCAGTTCGGGTGCGTTGATTACCTGCATGTCTTGTTTCCCGCTCAGAAATGGAAGCGCGACGGCTGCTCGGCGCCCATCAGCGGCGTGATGGCGGTCTCGAACAGGTTGATAGTCTTGTACTCGTTCTCGCTGACGCGCGTGATGATCTGCGCTTCCATGGCTGGCAGCGCGCCGACGAAGGCGGCGATGCGCCCGCCGACCTTGACTTGCGACAGGATGGACGCGGGCACCGAGGGCAACGCGCCGGAAATGCAGATCACGTCGTAGGGGGCGCTCGCGGCCCAGCCGGTGGCGGCATTGCCTTGGGCCACGTCGACATTGGTCACGCCGGCGTCGGCCAGGTTCTTGCGGGCCAGCTCGGCMAGTTCCGGCAAGATGTCCACGCTCAGCACGTGACGCGCGCGGTGGGCGAGCAGGGCAGCCATGTAGCCAGAGCCGGCGCCGATTTCCAGCACTTGTTCATGCTTGCGCACGGCCAGGTCCTGCAGGATGCGGGCTTCCACGCGCGGGGCCAGCATGTTCTGGCCACCCGGCAGCGGGATTTCCATGTCGACGAAGGCCAGCGCGGCGTAGGCCTGCGGCACGAACTGTTCCCGCTTGACCACCGCCAGCAGGTCCAGGATTTCCTGATCCAGCACATCCCAGGGGCGGATTTGCTGTTCGATCATATTGAATCGGGCTTTCTCGAGGTCCATCTTGCCATTCMTTCCAATGCCAACCGCTAATCAGTTCAGAGCTCCGGCCGCGCGGTGCGAGGGGCCGGGGAAATCCGTCAAACCTGATATTTTAACCCCGCGCCAAGACACTTGCCCAAGCGTGTCGCCGAAGTTGTGGCCTCCATGCCGCAGTCCGGCCTTGGCTGAGGCATTCCGGGGTGGCTTGCCTCATTCCGCGCTTGCTGGCTTGTGCGCCGCCGTGTCGTTGGCC
The DNA here is from genome assembly GCF_056399905.1 of Cupriavidus sp. 01L46. Taxonomy (NCBI): domain Bacteria; kingdom Pseudomonadati; phylum Pseudomonadota; class Betaproteobacteria; order Burkholderiales; family Burkholderiaceae; genus Cupriavidus; species Cupriavidus sp. 01L46. Next base: position 18,323 of record NZ_JBFTSF010000031.1, on the reverse strand, counting down.
GCCGGCGCGGTGGCGGGAGCGGCCTGGGCTTGCTTGCCCCGCCACTTGCGGCCGAGCCACGCGCTGAAGTCGTCGAGATACGTATAGATCACCGGGACCACCACCAGGGTCAGGATCGACGAGGTGATGATGCCGCCGATCACCGTCTGGCCCATCGGTGCGCGTTGCTCGGCGCCTTCGCCCAGGCTGAAGGCGAGCGGCACCATGCCGAAGATCATGGCCAGCGTGGTCATCAGGATCGGCCGTAGCCGCACCCGGGCAGCGGCAACCAGCGCGGCCTCGCGCGACATCGGCGGCTGGCCGTCGGCGCCGCGCCGGGCCTGGTTGGCAAAATCCACCAGCAGGATGGCGTTCTTGGTCACCAGCCCCATCAGCATGATGAAGCCGATGATGGAGAACATGTTCAGCGTGGAGCGGAACAGCAGCAGCGCCGCGAACACGCCCACCAGCGTGAGCGGCAGCGAGGTCATGATGGCGATCGGCTGGAAGAAGCTGGCGAACTGCGAGGCCAGGATCATGTAGATGAAGATCACCGCCAGCGCGAGCGCCGACACCGCGAAGCCGAACGACTCATTCATCGACTTGGTGGAGCCGCCGAAGCGGTACTTGTAGCCCGCTGGCCAGTTCATGCCATCCAGCGCGGCCTTGATCTCGCGTGCCACCTCGCCTTGCGAGCGCCCGGCGGTATTCGCGGTCAGCTCCACTTCGCGGGAGAGGTCGCGCCGGCTGATCTGGTTGGCGCCGGTGGTTGGCACCAGTTCGGCGATCTGGCGCAGGGGCACCATGCGCGGCGAGCCGTCGGCATTGTTCTGGTTGCTGGCGATCATCAGCGCGCTGAGATCCGCCATGCCGGTGCGGGCGTCCTTGGGCAGGCGCACGCGCACATCGTAGTTCTGGTCGTCGGGGGCGCGCCACGAGCTGATGGCATCGCCGGCCAGCAGCGGGCGCAGCGCGTTGCCGATCTGCACGATGCCCACGCCCAGGTCGGATGCAAGCTCGCGGCGGATGCGCACTTCGACGGTGGGGCGGTCGTCCTTCATGCTGGAGTCGAGGTCGGCCAGGCCGCGCACCGCGGCCATGCGCCGGCTGGCTTCCAGCGACAGGCGTCGCAGCGTTTCCAGGTCGTCGCCCTGGATCGACACCTGCAGTGCTTTCTGACCGCCGGCGCCGTCCGGCATGCCGACCATGGTCAGCGTGATGCCGGCGATGCTGGCCATGCGCTCGCGGATCATCGGGTTAAGCTGCTTGGTGGTGAGTTTGCGCGCGCGGCGCTCGGTCAGGCGCACCGACACCAGCGCGTTGTTGCGCCCGGAGGTATTACCCGAGTTGATGGTGGCGTAGGTGTAGGCCACCTCGGGGAAGGCCTTGAGCGCGGTTTCCACCTGCCTGACCTTGGCTTCGGTGACGGCCAGCGAGGTGCCCACCGGCGTGGTGAAGCCCACCTGGGTTTCGCCCAGGTCGGCGGCCGGTACGAATTCCGTGCCGATCAGCGGCACCAGCGCAAAGCTGCCCAAGAACGTTACCGCCGCGATGATGGCGGTGGCCATCCGGTGCTTGAGCGCCCAGCCCAGCATCGAGCCATAGCCGTGGCCGAGCGCATCCATGCGCGCGGAGAACCAGTCCAGCATGCGGCCCACGGTGCGGCCGTACAGGCTCTTCTTGTTGCCGGTGCCGTGCAGGTCGGGGTCGTGCCAGACCGAGGACAGCATCGGGTCCAGCGTGAACGAGACGAACATGGAGATCAGCACCGCCGCCACCACGGTCACGCCGAACTGGTGGAAGAAGCGGCCKATGATGCCGCCCATGAAGCCCACCGGCAGGAACACCGCCACGATGGAGAACGTGGTGGCCAGCACCGCCAGCCCGATCTCGTTGGTGCCGTCGAGCGCTGCCGTGCGATGGTTCTTGCCCATCAGGTTGTGCCGCACGATGTTCTCGCGCACCACGATGGCATCGTCGATCAACAGGCCCACGCACAGCGACAGCGCCATCAGCGTGATCACGTTGAGCGTGAAGCCAAACATGTACATCACGCCGAACGTGCCGATCAGCGCGATCGGCAGGGTCAGCCMGGTGATGACCGTGCTGCGCCACGAGCCGAGGAACAGGAAGACGATGGCCACCGTCAGGAAGGCGCCTTCAAGCAGCGTGGAGCGGACTTCCTTGACGCTGCTGCGGATGCCGCGCGCGGCGTCGTTAACCACGGTGAGCTGCACGCCCGCGGGCACCAGCTTGCGCACTTCATCGGTCATCTTGATCAGGCCGTCGACGGTGTCGACCGTGTTCTGGCCCTGTGCCTTCACCACCGCGAGGAACAGCGCGCGCTTGCCGTCCAGCATGGCCAGGCTCTCTTGCTCCTCCTCGCCGTCGCGCACGTCGGCGACCTGCTCCAGCGTGACCGGCTGTCCGGCCCGGCGCGCCACGATGATGTGGCGGAAGGCATCCGGCGTGATGACGCGGCCCTTGATTTGCACCACCGTCTCGGTGGAGGTGGAGCGCAGCTCGCCCGCGGGTAGTTCCTGGTTCTCGTTGCGGATAGCGTCCATCACCTGGTTCACGCCGATGCCGAGCGCCTCCAGCTGGGCGGGGCGGATGCGGATCTCCACCTCGCGCTTGGTGCCGCCAACGAGGCTGATGGCGCCCACGCCGCGCACGGTCTCCAGCCGCTTGCGCACGATCTGGTCGGCGATGGTGGTCAGCTCGCGCTGCGTGCGCTCGGCCCCCGGCGCGTTCGACACGGACAGGTAGAACACCGGCGCGTCCGACGGGTCGTAGCGCAGCACGCGCGGGTCTTTCACCTCGTCGCGGAACTGCGGGCGAATCAGCGCGATCTTGTCGCGCACGTCCTGCGCTGCCTGGCCGACATCGACGGACAGGTCGAACTTGATCACCACCACCGAGGTGCCTTGGTAGGAGTGCGAGAAGATCTCGTCGATGCCCGAGATGGTGTTGACGATTTCTTCGATCTTGCGGGTGACGTCGGACTCCACCGATTCCGGCGCGGCGCCGGGGTACTCGGTCTGCACCACGACGACGGGGAAGGTGATGTCCGGGAACTGGTCAACCGGCAGGCGCTGGTAAGAGAACAGGCCGATCACGATGAAAGCCATCATCATCATGGTGGCCAGCACCGGGTTGTGGATGGACAGGCGGGTGAACCACATGGGGGGCTCCTACGCCTTGACCTGCTTGACGCGGCTGCCCGCGCGCAGGGTGCCGAGGTTGTTGCGCACCACCTTGGCACCGGTGGCCAGGCCGCTGGTGATTTCCACCAGCCCGCTCGCATCGTCGCGGATGCCAAGCTTGACCTGGCGTTCCGCCAGCACGTCATTCTCCACGCTGTAGACGAACGCGCGCTCGCCATCGTTGCGCACCGCCGTGGCTGGCACCGCCACCACGCCTGCGTGGTGGCCGAGCACCAGCGAGCCCTGGGCGAACATGCCCGCGCGCAGGCGCGCCTCGGGGTTGTCCACCCGCACATAGACCATGATGCTGCGCGTGCCCTGGCTTACCGCCGGGTTGATGCGCACCAGCTTGCCCTCGAAGCGGCCACTGCCTTCCACGTCGAGCTGCACGGCCTGGCCGATGGCAACGCGAGCTACATCCGCCATGGGGATCGGCGCCTCGAGTTCCAGCGCGCGCAGGTCGACCACGTCGATCAGGCGTGTGTCGGGCGAGACCTTCTCGCCCGGCTGCACCGCGCGCGCGGCCACCAGGCCATCCAGCGGCGATTTGACGATGGTGTCGGCGAGCGCTTTCTGCGCGACTTCAAGGCCGCCCTGGGCGGCATCGAGATTGGCGTGCGCCACGTCCAGGTTGCTCTGGAAGTTGTCGAAGGCGGTCTTTGAGATGAAGCCCTTGGCCACCAGCTCGCGGTTGCGCTCGAAGGTCTGTTTCGAATTCTCATACTGGCCGCGCGCCGCCAGCATCTGCCCGCGCGCTTGCGCCACCTTGGCCTGGTACTCGGTCGCATCGATGCGCGCGATGACCTGGCCGGCGCGCACGGCTTCGCCCTCGCGCACCAGCACTTGCTGTACCTCGCCCGCGACCTTGGCCTTGACCGAGGCCTGGTTCAGCGCCCGCAGCCCGCCCGACAGCGGCAGCGACACGCGCAAGTCTTGCGTGGTGGCCTCGACCAGGTCGGATGGCAGGAACTCCACCAGGTCTTGCACCGCGGCAGCCGGGGCTGCGCCGGGCTTGCCATTGCTTGCCTTGCGCACGGCGGCAGCGGCGCTGAGCACGGCAACCACCGCGATGGTGGCGATCGCGGCGATCAGGATTTTCTTACGTCGGGTCATGCGGTCTCCGGCGGCGGCGCTGGGGTCTCTCGCGCGGCCTGCTGCCCCTGCGCTTGTGCCAGGGCTTCTTGTTGTATCTGTTCCCAGACGTAGGGGCCGACCTTGGGCGGCAGCGGCGTATCGCGCGCCGCGCCGGTGGTCAGGCCGAACAGCAACATCTGGAGCAGGTTGTCGAGGAACGCCTCGGGGTCGATCTCGATGCGCGACGACGCACTGAACGCACGCTGCCACAGCATCAGGAACATCAGCGGCGCGCAGATCAGCGTTGTGGTCGGGTTGGCCGGCATGTCGCGCAACTCGCCACGCGCCACGCCGCGCTTGAGCACGCGCGCGAACAACTCATCGCCCGGCAGCACCACTTCCTCGTGGTAGAACTGGGCAATGTCCGGAAAATGGCTGGATTCGGCCATGATCAGCTTGGTCAGGCCGGCCACCGGCGTCGCCCCGACCAGGCCCCACCAGCCGCGCAGCAATTCCCTGAGCAGCTCCGGCGTCGAGCCCTGGTAGTTCTCCACCAGGTCGACGCCCCTGGCCAGCGTCGGCACCAGGTTTTCGCGCACCACCGTCTTGAACAGCTCTTCCTTATTAGCGAAGTACAGATAGACGGTGCCCTTGGACACGCCCGCCGCGGCGGCAACATCTTCCAGCCGGGTGGCCGCATAGCCGCGTTCGACGAAGAGATCGAGCGCGGCGGCCACCAGTTCCTGCGGGCGTGCTGCCTTGCGGCGAGCCCAGCGTTTGGTGTTGGCGGATTCCTGATTCTGGCTCTGGTCTGGCGGGTTTTTCACTGGGGCGCTGTGCATCTCTGCGGGGAGCACTCCGCGAGAGGTGCAAATAAATAACTCTTGGGTCAGTAATGTAGTGGAGGGGAATCCGCCGGTCAAGCGCGGGGAGGGCCGTACGGCTTGGGGCACAATATGGTCTGCCGGGCGTCGTCCGCGCCTGAATCATTGCCATGTCCCCACAGTCTGAACTCTCTTGCCGGCCCGATTGTGGCGCTTGTTGCACCGCGCCCTCCATCACCTCGCCGATTCCCGGCATGCCCGGCGGCAAGCCGGCCGGCGTACCCTGCGTGCAGTTGCTGCCCGACCGGCGCTGCGCAATTTTTGGCGAGCCCACGCGGCCGGCATTTTGCGCCGGGCTCAAGCCCTCTGCCGACATGTGCGGCGAAACCCGGCGGCATGCACTGGCCTGGCTGACGCAGCTCGAGGTTGCCACCGCGCCTGGCCGCGCCGCCTGAACCCGCAAGGAACAAACAGATGGTCATGATCAATCGCCGGCGCTGGCTGGCAGCAAGCGCCAGCGCCGCGCTGGCCGCGGCACTCGTCGGCTGCGGCATGATGGGCAACGACTACACTTTCTCGCAGAGCCAGCTGCAATCGGCCCTGGAGCGCAAGTTCCCGTTCAACAAGCGCTATATGGAGCTGTTCGACATCCAGCTCGCCAACCCGCAGCTCACGCTCGATCCCAGCCGCAACCGGGTGAACGTGCAGTTCGACGCGACGGTGAACAACCGCCTGTTCTCCGGCGAGCCGATGACTGGCCGCTTCGCGCTGGACAGCGGGCTGCGCTACGATCCGGCCAGCCGTGCGGTGGTGCTGCAGGATCCGCAGGTCCAGCAGTTCGACGTCAAAGGCTTGCCACCGCAATTCTCACGTCAGCTCAATGCGCTCGGCGGCATCCTTGCGGAGCAGTTGCTGCAGGGCTATCCGCTCTATACCTTCCGTCCTGACGAGCTGCGCCTCGCCGGCGCCAGTGTCGAACCCGGTACAATCACCGTTTTGCCCAACGGGATCAACGTCAAGATCAATCGGCCTTGATGACGCGCCGCGCCCAGGCAAGCGCCTTGCCCAGCCACTGCGGTGTCATGGTCGTGGCGGATAGTTGTGATTCCTGGCGCCTGGTGCGTGGCTGATGGCATAGGGCTGACGGTTGCCCGTTTCCGTCTTGCTCGCCTGTCCTTGGCTTTTCCTTCGCTCTTCCATTCAGCATTCCACACATTCCAATCAGCATGGATATTGCCCTCGCCCTGAAAGCCGTGATCCTCGGCATCGTCGAAGGACTGACCGAATTTCTGCCCATCTCCAGCACAGGCCACCTGATCCTCGCCGGCCAGTTGCTCGACTTCAATGATGAAAAGGGCAAGATCTTCGAGATCGTGATCCAGTTCGGTGCCATCCTGGCGGTTTGCTGGGAGTTCCGCCACCGCATCGCCACCGTGGTGGGCGGACTGGCCAGCGATGAAAAGGCCCGGCGTTTTGCCATCAACGTGATCGTGGCCACCGTGCCGGCGATCGTGCTGGCGCTGGTATTCGGCAAGTGGATCAAGGCTCACCTGTTTAACCCGGTCACCGTGGCCACCGCATTCATCGTCGGTGGTGTGGTGATCCTGTGGGCCGAATGGCGGGAAAGCCATCGCGGCCAGGTATCGCACCCGCAGGGCAACGCGTTGCTGGAGGCCGCCAAGGCTGGCGCGCCGCGGATCGAGTCGGTAGACGACCTGAACTGGCGCGATGCGATCAAGGTCGGGCTGGCGCAGTGTTTCGCGCTGATCCCGGGCACCTCGCGCTCCGGCGCCACCATCATCGGCGGCATGCTGTTCGGGCTGTCACGCCAGGTAGCCACCGAGTTCTCCTTCTTCCTGGCGATCCCGGTGATCTTCGGCGCCACCGTCTACGAACTGTACAAGTCGCGCGCGCTGCTGTCCGCCGACGACCTGGGCATCTTCGCCATCGGCTTCGTCTTCGCCTTCCTGTCCGCCTTCTTGTGCGTGCGCTGGCTGTTGCGCTTTGTCGCCACCCATGACTTCAAGCCGTTTGCCTGGTACCGGATCATCTTCGGCATCGTTGTGCTGGCGACCGCGTACTCGGGGCTGATTGCCTGGCATGCCTGAAGGCGGTCGCGATAGATAACACCGGCGGCAACTGTCGCACGAAAAAAAAGCGTGGCTCCAAGCCACGCTTTTTTCATGGTGCCGACGACGTGCGGCGTGCGGCGCGGCCTTTGTCTTCAGGCCCGCTTGCGGAACACCACGTCCCACACGCCATGGCCCAGCCGCACGCCGCGGCGCTCGAACTTGGTCACCGGGCGGTAGTCCGGCCGCGGCGCAAAGCCGCCGGCGGCGTCCGAGGTGTTGGCCAGGGTGGGTTCGCCCGACAGCACTTCCACCATCTGGTGGGCATACTCTTCCCAGTCGGTCGCGCAGTGCAGGTAGCCGCCCGGCTTGAGGCGGTTGGCCAGCAGCTTGACCAGCGGCGGCTGCACCAGGCGCCGCTTGTTGTGGCGCTTCTTGTGCCACGGGTCGGGGAAGAAGATATGTACGCCGTCCAGGCAGGATTCCGTCAGCATGTGCGCAATGACCTCCACGGCGTCATGCGGCATGATCCGCACATTGCCGATCTCGCGCTCGCCCAGCAGCTTGAGCAGGGCGCCCACGCCGGGTTCATGCACCTCACAGCCCAGGAAATTGTCCTGAGGGCGTAGTTGCGCGATATGTGCGGTGGTCTCGCCCATGCCGAACCCGATCTCGAGGATCGCTGGCGCGGTGCGGCCGAACGTGGCCTCCCAGTCGAGCGGCTGCGGTGCGTAGGGCAGGATGAAGCGCGGCCCCAGGTCATCGATGGCACGCTGCTGGCCGGTGGAGGTTCGCCCCGCGCGGCGCACGAAGGAACGGATGCGGCGCGGGTGCGCCACGTCGCTGCCGTCAGCAGCCTTGGCGGGCGCGTTGTCAGCGTCGTCGGCTGGCGTCGGGTCGGAACTGGGGTCTTGGGGGAGCATGGCAACAAAAAAGCCGCCGGGCGATCCTGATCGGGCATGCGACCAGTGGCGAAGGCGGCTCGTCTCAATCTGATGTGGAGCGGGCGATGGGAATCGAACCCACGTCTTTAGCTTGGGAAGCTAAGGTAATGGCCATTATACGACGCCCGCAAGAAGCGCGATTTTACGCGGGATGCCCCGGCGAGCGCAAGGTGCGCGGTTGCCGGATACCATGAAAAGTGCATTATCTCGCGCTCCGGCGCTCCGGCGCTCCGGCGCTCCGGCGCTCCGGCGCTCCGGCGCTCCGGCGCTCCGGCGCTCCGGCGCTCCGGCGCTCCGGCGCACCGGCGGAACCGGTGCGCCGGGACCCGCGTGGTCCCTTAGACGCCAAACGCCGGTGTGGCACCGGCAACGTTCCTGGCCCCATCCGGCCGGCCAGATCCATTTCCGCCGATGCGGAACATGGCCACCGCCGCGTTCAGCGCCAGGATGTTGGGGAAAACTTGAAGGTGCGATGGCGCCTTATGGCGCCACCCGCAGCCGGCAGACCGCCGCCTCCTCCTGTCCCGGCGCGAGCCAGCGCAACCCCGTGCCGTGGTGGATGGCGTTGGGCAGGCCGAGCCAGGGTTCCACGCAGTAGAAGTCGGAGTCGGCGCGCTCCGACCAGGTGGTGACCGCGAACCACGGCGTGCTGCCCGGCGTGTCCAGCTCGATCGCCAGCTTGCGGCCATGCGCAGCGGTGGCATCGGGCGGCGTGGCCAGCGTGCAGTGGCGTGGCGCCGCAGCCTGCGCGTGCAGGACGTGAAAGGTGTCTTGCAGGCGCGGGTCGTCGAGCTGATAGGTCTCGGCGCCTTGGCCGTTCGATGCCAGCGAGCCGTCGGGATGCTGGCGCATCCGTTGCGCGACCGGCATGGCCAGCGTGGAAGCGGCGCGGGCCTGGTGGGCAAGCGGGAAGTAGAAGTGGTGGCCAGCGTAGTAAGGCAGGGCCTGCTCGCCGGTATTGCGCGTGCGCAACGTGGCCTCGAGGCTGTCGTCGAGCAGCTGGTAGGTGACCTCGAACAGGAACTCGAAGGGGTAGGCAGCGCGCGTCGCGTCCGACGCTTGCAGCGTCATGGTCAGGCTGCGTCCCGCCTCAAACTGCGTGACCGCGAAGGGCAGGTCGCGTGCGAAGCCGTGGATCGGCAGCGCCCGCACGGTGCCGCTGGCGTCTTTCCACGCGCCGGGCGCGTTGTCGACGAAGTGCCTGGCAATGAAGGGGAACAGTATCGGGTTGCCGCCACGTACACGGGCCAGTTGGGACCAGTCAGCGTTCTCTGGCCAGTAAAGGATGTCCTCGCCGCGATGCACCCAGCGCACCAGGCGGGCGCCGAACTGCGGGGCTAGCAGCATGAAACTGGAATCGTCTCCGACCCGGATCAGTTCCTGGCCTTGGAAATGCATAGAATTGAGAGGCGGCATGCAAGTTGCGGCGGGAGTGAGCATCGCTGCATGATAGCCGTCAACGCGCCGTGCCGCGGCACCTGTCCGGTGCTCGGTTGCGCCCCCGGCGGGTGCACAGGCGTCGGGCGTTCATCAGGCATGCGCCTTTTGCAGCGATCGGTGCGCCACATTCGGACCGGCTCTCGCCGCTTTCGGCGCTGCGTGGGCACGCGGCCGCTGGCGTGAATGTTGCGTCGCAGCGCAGAGCGTTTCCCTCAGCGAAAGGAGCTTGTCATGGCCGAGTCCCTCAGCAAGTCCACAGCGTCCGCTGGCGATGCCGCCACGGATGCCTCTCCCACGAAGTTCTCCCACGTGCGCCCGCAAGACACTGCCTTCGTCGACCAGGGTTTGCGCGATTTCTTCCTGTATCGCGACCTGGGCGTTGCCGAGGCCACGGGCGGCAAGCTGCTGGTGCAACTGGTCAAGGCCAACCAGCCGCCCGAGCAAGGCACCGGCTGGCACCGGCACGAGGCGCAGTTCCATGTGGTACTGATGCTCAAGGGCTGGGCGCGCTTCATGTACGAGGACAAGGAGACACTGGTGGCGACTGGCGATTGCGTGCACCAGCGCCCCGGCATCACGCATTTTCTGTTCGACTACTCGCCGGACATGGAGTACCTGGAGATCGTGGGGCCGGCGGATTTTGGCACCGTCGAGGTCGAGGGCCCGTGCGCGGTGCCGGCGGTGACGCCGTGGCCGGCAGGCCAGACCGCTGCCTAGACACCTGGCTACCTGGCCGTGCCGCGCGGCCATATGCGTTCAACCTCATGCGTTCAACCTCACGCGCTCATATAGACGGCGTTGCGCACTAGCGGATAGACCTGCGAATCCCAGCGCTTGCCGTTGAACACGCCGTAATGCCCCACGCCGGTTTGCACGTGGTGCATGCGCATATAGGGCCGCAGGCTGCCGCACAGTTCCTGCGCGGCCATGGTCTGCCCGATGGCGCAGATGTCGTCGCGCTCGCCCTCGACCGTGAGCAGCGCCGTGCGGTGGATCGCGTGCGGGTCCACGCGGCGCCCGCCTACGTCCAGCAGGCCCTGCGCCAGCAGGAATTCCTGGAACACCATGCTCACGGTTTCGAGATAGAACTCCGCGCTCAGGTCCATGGTGGCGAAGTATTCCTCGTAGAACACCTGGATCGCATCCGCGCGGTCATGCTGGCCGCTGGCACGCAGATCGTAGAGGTCGCGGAAAGCCTGCTGGTGGCGCTCGCTGTTCATGCTCATGAAGGCGATCAGCTGCATGAAGCCGGGGTAGACGCGGCGCATCGCGCCGGCAAAGCGAAGCGGCACGTAGCTGGTGAGCGAGCGCTCGAACCATTCGATGGGCTGGCTGGTGGCGAGCTCATTGACCTTGGTCGGGTTGATGCGCGCGTCGATGGGGCCGGCCATCAGGATCAGGCTCGGCGGCTGCGCCGGATCGTTATCCTCCGCCATCAACGCCACGGCGGCGAGCGCCGCCACGGTGGGCTGGCACACCGCCATCAGGTGCGTGCCGCCGCCCAGCACGCGCAGGAAATCGATCAGATGGTAGACGTACTCGTCAAAACCAAAGCGGCCGTGCGCCAGCGAGATGTCGCGCGGGTTGTGCCAGTCGGTGATGTAGACATCGTGATCGCGCAGCATGGTCTGCACGGTGCCGCGCAGCAACGTGGCAAAGTGGCCCGACATCGGCGCCACCAGCAGCACGCGCGGGTGGGCAGGGACGCCGTGCTTGCGAAAGTGCAGCAGCGAGCAGAACGGCGTGCTCGCGGTCACTTCCTCCGTAACCTGTACCGGTGTGCCGTTCACCATGACGCTGTCGATGGCAAACGGCGGGCGATGGTGCGTCAGGCGGCTCAGTGCGAGCACCTCGCAGGCCGCGCGCGTGGCAAGCATCGGCTCGCATCCTGCCAGGCGCGGGTTTTCCGCAAGCGTGCTCGACACCATGTGGGCCAGGCTGCAGGCGGGCTGCATGAGATCCGCATAAGTCTGGTACACCTGATACAGCATGGCTGGCCCCCTTTGATGCGTTGACCTCATCAGCCGCAATATGCGTGCCACGGCGAATCGCGTTGGCATGCGGCTTGCGGGCCTGCCCGTATGGCGGAACGGGGTGACCTGTTCTGGTTCGTATGCGGCGCAAACGCCGCGCGCGAAGTGCGCGCGCGGATCTTCGCCAGACCATCTGCCTCATGCTGGTGCTATGCGGTGCACCGTGCCGGTGCCGCTGTGGCCGCGGCATGTTTAACCGTGAAACGGCGTGCCTGATACGTGCTTGATACGTGCGTGGTGCGTGCTTGTTTCGGCTGCGGCGCAGGCCATTGCGCCACATCAAGGCAAGAGCAAGGTAAGCGCAATCAGGAACTATGTCCCCGCCATGATGTAGTACAAATTCATAGTAGAAGCAGCGAACACAAAGCACACAACGCATAGCGCGACACTGCAGCGGGAGACACGGGCGCACCGTCTGCTGGCACACAGACGACGGAAATCGCCCGCCGTGCAATGGCTTTTCCAGGTGGCAAGGAGGCGGGATGGCAAGGACGACACTCACCATCAGCAGTAAAACGTATTCATCGTGGTCTCTGCGCGGCTGGCTGCTGGCGCGCTTCGCGGGACTGGAGTTCGAGGAGGTGCTGGTGCCCCCCGATGACGCCGCGGCGCGCGCGGAAATCCTGCTGCTGTCGCCTTCGATTCTCGTTCCCCGCCTGCTGCACCAGGGCGTGACCGTGTGGGACACGCTGGCTATCGCCGAGTATCTCAACGAGGTCCGCCCGAAGGCCGGCCTGCTGCCCGATGACCGCGCCGCACGCGCGCATTGCCGCGCCATCTGCGGCGAGATGCATTCGGGCTTCGCTGCCATGCGCGCGGCGTTGCCCATGAACTTGAAGGGGCACTTTCCTGGCTTCAAGGTGTGGTCGCGCGCGCAGGCCGATATCGACCGCATCGCGCAGATCTGGACCGAGTGCCTGACGCAATACGGCGGCCCCTATCTGTTTGGCGAAACGCGCACCATGGCCGATGCGATGTACGCGCCGGTGGTGACGCGCTTCGTGACCTACGGCGTGATGCTGGATCCGGCGCCGGTGGAGTACTGCAAGCAGATCCTCGCCATGCCGGAGTTGCAGGAGTGGATTGCCGCGGCAAAGAAGGAGCCCGACGAAATCAGCGAACTCGAAGTGGAGTTCTGACTGTCTTGCCAGGAGAAAGAAGAGGGCGCATCGCGGCGTTCAAGGCTGCGGTGCGCCCTTTCTCCTTTCACGCCGCCGCGGACTCGCTGGCGCGCGCCACGATAAATCGCTCGGCGTAGGCGAAATACCAGTCCAGCGTTTCCGGGTTGGCCATGGCGTCGCGGTTGGCGATCTTGTCGGGCGCGTGGCCCAGCAGCAGCTTCTTGATGGGCACTTCCATCTTCTTGCCCGACAGCGTGCGCGGCACGCCGGGCACTTGCAGGATCTCGTTGGGCACATGGCGTGAGGACAGCGCGCTGCGGATGCGTGCGCGCATGGTGTCGCGCAATGCATCGTCCAGGACCATGCCCTCGCGCAGCACCACGAACAGCGGCATATACGAGTCGCGCCCCAGGTATTCGAGGTCCACCACCATGCTGTCGAGCACTTCCGGCAGGTCCTCCACCACGCGGTACAGCTCGCTGGTGCCCATGCGGATGCCGTGCCGGTTGAYGGTCGCGTCCGAGCGGCCGTAGATGATGGCGCCGCCGTGCGCGGTGATCTTGATCCAGTCGCCGTGGCGCCACACGCCGGGATAGGTGTCGAAGTAGCTGTMGCGGTAACGCTGCCCGTTGGTGTCGCCCCATAGGAACAGCGGCATCGACGGCATCGGCGCCGTGCAGACCAGCTCGCCCACCTCACCCACCAGCGCATTGCCTGCTTCGTCGAAGGCTTCGACTTTCGCACCCAGGCAGCGGCACTGCATCTCGCCCGAGTAGACCGGCAGGATCGGGCAGCCTGCCACGAACGAGCCGGCGAAGTCGGTGCCGCCGCTCATCGGCGCAAGCCAGATGTCAGCGCCCACGTGGCGGTAGATCCAGTCATAGGCCTCGGCCGGCAGTGGCGAGCCGGTTGAGCCGAGCGCGCGCAGCCGGGAAAGGTCGGCCACGCGCGCGGGCTCGATCCCGGCCTTCATGCCGGCCGTGAAGAACGCCGCGCCCGCGCCAAAGGCGGTGACGCGCGCGGCATCCACGAAGCGCCACAGCACGCCGGCGTCGGGCCAGGCGGGATTGCCGTCGTAGAGCGCGATGGTGCTGCCCAGCAGCAGCCCCGCGATCTGCGCGTTCCACATGATCCAGCCACTGCTGCTGTACCAGTGGAAGACGTCGTCCGGCCCGAGGTTGTTGTGAAACGCCATCAGCTTGAGCTGCTCGATGACGATGCCACCGTGGCCGTGAACGATGGGCTTGGGCATGCCGGTGGTGCCGGAGGAGTAGACGATCCACAGCGGATGGTCGAATGGCACGGATTCGATCGCCAGCGGTACGCGATGCGCCAGCACCGCCCGCCATGCGTGGCGACGCACGTTGGCGGGAAGCGGGATGGCGTCGGGGGCGGCATGCGCGTCAGTGTGCTCGCCCGGCACCAGTATCAGGTCGGTGAGCGAGGGCAGGGCGGCGGCCAGGTCGGCCAGCACTGGCGCCCGATCGTAGGCCTTGCCGCCATAACGGTAGCCATCGACGGCAATCAGCACCTTGGGTTCGATCTGGCGGAAACGGTCGCTTACCGCCACCTGGCCCATGTCGGGCGCGCAGCCCGACCAGATTGCGCCAAGGCTGGCGGTGGCCAGGAAGGCGACGACCGTGGCGGGAATGTTCGGCAGGTAGCCCGCCACGCGATCGCCGCGCGCCACGCCCATGCCGCGCAAGGCATGCGCCAGCGAGGCAACCTGCTGTTTCAGCGCATCCCAGCTCAGGTCGGTGACCGCGATGGATTCACCGGCGTAGCGGATGGCCGTGCGCTGGCGCGCGGCGCCGCTGCCGGCATGGCGGAACACCTGTTGCACGTAGTTCAGGCTGGCGCCATCGAACCAACGCGCGCCGGGCATCTGCGCGCTGCCGAGCACGCGCTCGGCAGGGGTATCGAAGCGCAGGTCGAAATAGGCGCGGATGGCGTCCCAGAAGGCTTCCAGGTCGGTCACCGACCATTGCCACAGTGCGCCGTAGTCGGCAAAGGCGAGGCCGCGCTCGCTCTCCAGCCAGCGCATGAAGTGCGCAATGCGGCTGCCGTCGCGGAACGCTTGCGACGGCGTCCATCTCAGTTGCCCTTCTTCAAGGGTAGTCATGTCTCCTCCTCGGGTCCGTCTCGCGCGGACGTGCGGATGGGTTGCGGTGCGGTTTTGGTGTGATCTTACCTGCTGCCCGCCATCATGCGTTGGCGCGGGCTTCGAACAACGCGTCCCACATGCCGTCGACCCGGGCCTTGACCGCGGCATCCATCTGGATCGGACGGCCCCATTCGCGGGTGGTCTCGCCGGGCCATTTATCGGTGGCATCGATGCCCATCTTCGAGCCCAGCCCCGACACCGGCGAGGCAAAGTCGAGGTAGTCGATCGGCGTGTTCTCCACCAGCACGGTGTCGCGCGCGGGATCGACGCGGGTGGTGATGGCCCAGATCACTTCCTTCCAGTCGCGCACGTCAACATCATCGTCCACCACCACGATGAACTTCGTATACATGAACTGACGCAGGAAGCTCCAGACGCCGAACATCACGCGCTTGGCGTGCCCAGCGTACTGCTTCTTCATGCGCACCACGGCCATGCGGTAGCTGCAGCCCTCTGGCGGCAGGTAGAAGTCGGTGATCTCCGGGAACTGCTTTTGCAGCAGCGGCACGAACACTTCATTGAGCGCCACGCCAAGCACCGCAGGCTCATCGGGCGGCTTGCCGGTATAGGTGGAGTGGTAGATCGGATCGCGCCGCATGGTGATGCGGTCGATGGTGAAGACGGGGAACCAGTCCTGCTCGTTGTAATAGCCGGTGTGGTCGCCGTACGGGCCTTCCAGCGCATGCTGGTAGCCGGACGGGTGATCCGGGTCGGGCTGGATGTGGCCTTCCAGCACGATCTCGGCCGAGGCCGGCACGCTCAGCTCGGACAACGTCGGCGTGATGCAGCCGGCCAGCGCGGTGCGGCTGCCGCGCAGCAGGCCCGCAAACTGGTATTCCGACAAGGTGTCGGGCACCGGGGTCACGGCGCCGAGGATGGTGGCGGGGTCCGCGCCCAGCGCCACCGCGATCGGGAACGGCTTGCCGGGGTTGGCCAGCGCGTGTTCGCGGAAATCCAGCGCGCCGCCTCGATGCGCCAGCCAGCGCATGATGACCTGGTTGCGGCTGATCACCTGCTGGCGGTAGATGCCGAGGTTCTGGCGCTTCTTGTGCGGACCCTTGGTGATCACCAGGCCCCAGGTGATCAGCGGCGCCGCATCTTCGGGCCAGCAGGTCTGGATCGGCAGGCGCGCCAGGTCCACGTCGTTGCCTTCCCACACCACCTCTTGGCAGACCGGGCTGTTGACGCGCTTGGGCGCCATGTCCCACACCGATTTGACGAGGGTGAACAGCTTGCCGGCTTCGCGCAAGCCGCGGGGCGGCTCGGGCTCCTTGAGCGCTGACAGAACGCGGCCGATGTCGCGCAGGTCGGCCAGGCTTTCCGCGCCCATGCCGAGGGCGACTCTGCGTGTCGTGCCGAACAGATTGGCCAGTACGGGCACGCTATAAGTCTGACCAGGCCGATGGGGATCGCTCGGGTTTTCGAACACGACTGCCGGCCCGCCTGCTCTCAACAGYCTGTCGCAAATCTCGGTCATTTCGAGGTTGGGCGACACCGGCGCACCGATCCGTTTCAGTTCGCCAAGGCCTTCAAGTTGGCCCAGGAAATCGCGCAAGTCGTTGTATTTCATGATTTATTCGATTGAGGCGCAGGCACGTTAGCGCACCTGTCCATGCAAGTTGTGTGATGCATTATTCACATTAATATGATGGGACACAAAAAAATCGTCCCAATTTGCATGTCCAAATTGTAAATTTTTTGACTCCGCCTCGGTCGGCAAGGATGGCCTCCATGCTTTGCCAGTACTGAGTTTCACCCATTGGAGGGGGCAAGGAAGTGCGTCAAAGACCCTTGTTACATATAACCAGAAGCTTTGTTTTTTCGAAACGTTATTCTTGACGATGTATAAAAGGGTTCCTACAATCCGGTTCTGCTCGTTGGAGTGTTGCGGTGCAGCACATTTTCTTCTGCCCTGTCAAGGGGATTAGTGGGGAATTATCCATATCTGATCATATGAGCGGATGCGTCTGAGCAGGACGGATTCGATCGATCGCCCCGGCCGTGGCCGGGTGCTTTGAGTAGTTCGCGGCAGGGCAGGCTCCCCCAAGAGCCTACCCTGTTTCTCGTTGGGCGCATGGGGAGCGCCCACCAACAGGTGCTGGACGTCTTTGCTGGGCGGYGCGGCATCCTTACTTGAATACGCGGTCAACGGGCGTGCGGCGCAGCAGCGTGGCACGAAGCGGACAGCGGATGGAGGTAAGTATGAGTGGTTGGAAAACCCTTCATCTTCCCGGAGTCGGGCGGGCATTGCAGGTCCGTTTCAGACACCCGGTACCCGGAGTGAGTCGGGCATTGCAGGTCCGCCTTGCGCATCCGGTCGCTGGCCGCGCTTTACGCAGCGGTCGCGCAACGTTGAAATATGCCCTGAACAGTCTCGGGGTTGTGTCTGTAGTCGCCGCGGTATCGCTGTCTGTCAGCCAGGAATGGCGTACGGCCCTGGCCGGTGCGCTGGCTGGCGAGGAAGCGCCTGCGGTATTGATGGAAGCGGCAGTGCCAGCGTCCACGGCCGATGTGGCCGCGGCCAAGCTGAGCCTGACGATGGCGCAGTCCAAGCCGGCAGGGTTGCCGACCGTGTCCGGCACTGACGACTGGGGCCAGCAGCCCGCCGGCAAGGTGCCCTCCGTGGCGCACCTGGCCGCGCAGATCCCGGCGCAGCGCGTGGCGCTTGATGCGCGTAACCCGGCCACGCTGGGCAGCGCACGCGAGCAGGCTGTGGTGGCTGAGTACATCGCTCGCAAGTATCGCGTGGCGGCGCAGGCCACGGCGCAACTGGTGAAGGCCGCATATCTGACGGGGCGCGAGGTCGGCATCGATCCGCTGCTGATCCTGGGCGTGATCGCGATCGAGTCCAGTTTCAATCCGTACGCGGAGAGCGGCGTGGGCGCGCAGGGCCTGATGCAGGTGATGACCAAGGTCCATCAGGACAAATACGAGGCCGTGGGCGGCGTGGCAGCCGCGCTGAACCCGTACGCCAACATCAAGATCGGTGCGCTGGTGCTCAAGGACTGCATCGCCCGCGCCGGTTCGCTGGAAGGCGGCCTAAAGTATTACGTGGGTGCGGCGACCACCAACACCGATGGCGGATATGGCGCCAAGGTGCTGGCAGAGCGAGCCCGCCTGCGCCAGCTGCCTGGCGTGCGCAGCGTCGCGGCTGAGCCGGTGTCGGCCAAGCCGGAAGTGGCGGTGGACGCCAAGGCACAGGCCGAGCATCGTCACGGCACGGCCGGCGACAAGCTGGAAGCGGCAGGCAACGTCCCGAAAAGCGCCTGATCCCCGGATCCTCGTATCTCGGGCAGCGCGAAAAAAAGCACCCTTCGAGGTTAATGCCGTTCAGTTAAGGTCCCTATTGAGGAAGCGAACGGCATAGCGTGAAGGGCGGGACTTGACGACCCGGTCGCATGAGCGACCGGGTCGTTTCACATTGGGCAGCGACTTTAGGCGCTCGCGTAGGCGCTGCAGGCAGGCGGGC